>NZ_JADBVM010000320.1:0-38198 GCF_020244875.1 Microcystis sp. M44BS1 | reverse complement strand
CTTGTTGTAAAGGTACACAGCTAACTTCGTTTAAAAACTCTAATTCTTCTTGTTTTTTCCAATCGGTCAACATTGAAGAAGTTTGAGCGTAGCCTACTCTTTCTTGCTTTTCGTACCAAGCTTGTGTTCGTTCGTGGAGAGCTTTATTGTAAACTAATCTTACACATCCCAAAGTGCGCCGCAATAGCGACTCTTGTTCGGGTGTGGGGTAAAATCGGTAAGAATAGGCTTTTTCCATGTCTCACATTTTAGCATATATCGTGTAAATGTGCTAATATTTGACGGTAAAGCCGTCGTAAAACGACGGGGTTTTAACCCAAATTTTCGATAAAGGGAACCACTCGGATTTTTCTTAGGGGAAATTTCAGAGATGCGATCGTTCTGTCCCAAATTTTCCCCTAAGAAAATTTCTGAAGATGTGACGGAGTTGCCCGTTTTTTTCTTAGGGGAAATTTCAGAAATGCGATCGTTCTGTCCTAAATTTTCCCCTAAGAAAATCGGTGACTCACTTTCCCCTAAGAAACAATTAGAGGTTGTCGAACGCTTCGCCTGGGTTCTTTGTATCTTGGAAGCTTTCGGTCTCGGTTCGAGAGGGGAACAGATCTCAAAAAACTGGTGGTGAAAAAGATGGTTATCGGTGGTCAGTATCCAACCATCTTGGCGAACCTCACCGATTGTGTAGAACTTACCGTTATCGGGATGCTCCCGGTTTTTCTTTTGTCAGGGTGAATCTCTTGAAAAAGTTTTTCTGTGACTCTATTGATTTCCGATGCGGTTTTGTTTTTGGCTAATCCTGCTACTAAAAATTTCGAGGCTTTATCTACATGAGTAACGAGAACTCCTAGATGATTGCCTCCAATCATTGTGTCACTTTCCCAATGACCGATTTCAGTTTTCTGGTCAGCAATTACTGGTCGCTCGCTGATATCTACACGCCCTGGAATCCCTCCACGCTTACTTTTTGCTCCGCCTCGACTCTTTCTTTGACAAAGCCCCCGGCGTAAATATTTCTGGTACTCTCCACATCCGTGATAGTTCTGATAGATCATTTGATAGATGGTTTCGTGACTGAGAGATTCTTGACTGGCTCTTTTCAGACGACCTGCTATTTGTTCGGGACTATGATAATCTTTCAATCCTTCTTTGACCAACTCTAAGGCTGACTCGCTGACATTTTTAAAGGGTTGTTTGGCATTTTTTCGCCTTGTCTCGCTTTGAGCTTGTGCTGTGTCAGGTAGATAGCAGCCAAGGGAACTTTGATTCCTTTTTAATTCCCGTGATATTGTGCTTTGATGACATCCGAGCCAGACGGCCATTTGCCGTTGAGATAAATTTCCCTCCTGACTAAGTTGGTAGAGCAAGTTTCTTTGTTCTATGTTAAGATGTTGGTGGCTCATTTTGGGTCTGATTTGTTTTTGTTAATGATCAGACAGTACCTGATGAGCCTTTCTTTGTCAACTCTTGAGGTTGATGCGTTTCATTTTTGAATTGGCGAAATATGATTTTTTATCGAGTTTGCTTTTGTAGTTAAATTTTGTAAGCGTTGCTCGATAGTTAATTGAAAAAAACTTTTTTCAGTAAGCGCTGACTCTATATTTACAATCGTCACTGGAAGAAGTTGATTTAGTCCTCGAACTAAATGAGATAGCTCTGGAATACAATGTGGATGGGTAAGAATAATTGTAGTTTTATTTAATACAGTAGCCCAACCCAACTCTATATGCGTGCCGTCAGAACGATACAGTTTTCCCTCACCATTTTCGGGAAGTACGGCTATAAATAAATCGCACGCTTGCATCCAAGCAAAATCTCTTTTTGTTATTGTTTCTGAGGATAGAGAATGAGTCTCTTCTCCAAAATTTTCAGTGATGTGTGCTGAAAGAACTTTATATTTAAATTCTTGTAGATGGCTAATAATTAGATCGATTTGTGAGCGTAGGGAGCAGTCAAAACCTTGATCCTCTATTGCGTATTGTATCGGTCCGCCTACGAAAATTGTTGGCTCGTAATTTCTTTTTTCTTTGGGTACTATTGAATACATCGTATTTTCCTCATTTAATTTAAATTTTTACTCGAGATCCCATTTTCGTTTCCGAAGAAATTAACCGTGAGCGCTTGTCGATTTTTACTACAGTTTCTAGCTCTTTTAAAACATCTTTTCCTACCCATCGCCCCGCTGGTGAACTATCTTTACATAGTTCGGTAGCGAGTGTAATAGCTTTCTGTCGAGTCTGTAAATCCCGCTTACCCAGTTCTCGCAAAGCCCAAGAAATTGCTTTTTTTACATAATTCCTCGGATCGCCAGCGTGATTTTTTGAAAGACACAGATATAAATTTATTTGTTCTTCTGTTATTTCTCGCTGATGTACGGCTAAATTCGCTATTAGAGAAAAAGCCGCTCGTCGGAAAAACTCGCGTTCATCGGATGCCCATTGAGAAATTTTTTCTATACAAATTGGAAGATGACGAAAAAGATTATTACACAAATGATCGCAAAGATCCCAAGAAATTACTGAAGATAACCAATCTTCAATTAATTGATCGGTCATTTTTTCGGGTTGAACCACAAGTGTTGCTAATAGCTGGCCTTCATGATAACCTACGTACCACAACTTTAATGCTAATTCATGCTGACGACCTACTTGTTTTGCTAATTTGCGAATAATTGGTATTGGAACCCCTAGCGCATTTACATTTTGTATGCCCTGTTTACTTACGTTATTTTTATAACTTTTCGAGCTATATTTTTTTAAATCATCTATAATTTCTTCTACCGAAGAAAAATTGCATATTGTAGGAGTTGCTATTCTTTTCATTTTTGTCATTGCTTTTTTAATTTCTATCTTAGATCCATGAGTTCGGGAGTTTTTCCACGTTTAGTTGTCAACATAGTTCCGTTCGGAGTAAATCGAAATCGTAGTTTTCCAATGTCTTTTGCGGCGGCTAAATCGAGAGATGATGACCATAACATAGCTTCTAAACGGCTAGTTTCTGATAACGTCATGCTATCAATACTAGGAATAATAATCTCGATCTCATCAGAATTATTCTCGCTTTTTCTTACTACAGCCTGATATTGCTTGAGGTAGGGAAAAATTGTATTTAAAGCACTACGAATTTGGAAAGAGTAAAGTTTAATTCCGTCGTAAAGATAAATCGGCTGTTCACTACGCCCGATAACCTTGATTCTTGGCCAGCCGTGACCACAAGAACATTGTCCTGGAATGAGTTCGATAATATCTCCGAGACGATAGCGAATCAGCGGTGTTCCCTCACAATATAGAGAGGTGATAACCGCTTCACCCCGCCGGGTGTCCGTGGTCGGGCGGTCTGTATTCGGCTCTACTAGTTCTAAATAAAATTGGTCATTCATAAAATGCAATCCGGTATGAGCCTGACAAGCGCCTGCTAGGCCATCCGTTTCTTCACTACCGTAGAGATCGTAGGCTTGAACTTGCCAAAAAGTTTGAATTTCGAGGGATAATTCGCTCGAACACGGTTCCCCGGCCAGTAGTATTTTTGTCAGATTCCAAGGCTTTTCCCCTTGACTCGCGTAGTACCTCGTAATCTGACCCATCCGCGAAGGGGAGGTAAATATAGCGTTAGGACGAAACATCGATAACAGAGTGAGCATTCTTTCATCGGTTACCGATAGCCCCCCGGGGATGGCTAAAATACCCATCGAACGACAGGCTTCCAAACATAAGTAACCTAAATGGGCTAGATCGAACGGTTGCCCAATCCAAAGAACATCTCCCGTTTTTAATGTTGCAAGCTCAAACAAACGGCACATCACCTCTACGCTCGTGGCCGTGTCTTTAGATGTTCGGTATAATGTTTTCGGTAAGCCGACCGTTCCACTACTACTTGTCACCCGATACGGAACTACCTGTTTCGAGCGAAATTGCTGAGAGTTCGCGCATAAATCCAATGAAGTAATAATTGGTAGCTTTTCTAAATCTTCCGAACCAGAAAAAGAGTCAATATCGACTTCCAATCGGGTATATAAGCTATGGTAGTAAGGACATTCTTTATAAGCCCGATGTACGATACGCTTTATTTTTTCATCTATAGTTTCAATCATTTTTTTCTTTAATTAAAATATTAGAATTTGTATTATTTGAAATAAGCCACTCGTGAAGATGGCAAGAGATAGTTGTTTCCAATTTTTGCACGATTTCTTTAAAAAGTATTTCGCCCGCTTGAGCGGATGCTTCTAAAGTTCGATGCAAAACTCCACGGCAACTAACCTGTTTAGGGTCGCGAGGATAAAAGAAAATACCCGCTTCTGGTGGAGTCGAGTTGTTGACTCGAATCGAGTTAATCCCTACTGGTTGCAAATACAGCATGAGGGAGGTCTCGACCAAACTAGCGTGCTCGGCGTGCCAACCGACAAAGTTTTTTCCGAAAAGCTCGGCCACTAAAGATGTATTTATAACAGACCACCAACTCAGAGCGATTAAAGATATTGAATTAAGAGTATTTTTTTCTCTAAGTTGATCGATGGCTTCAAAAATAAATCCTTCATTTTCATAATGACCGTTGAGTATAATTATATAGCGGGCACCAGAGACGATATAAGCTTGGATAATGTCATGAACGTAGTCGATCAACGTACTACCACGTACGTAAATAGTACCTAGAAAATCTAGTCCACCTCCACTTTGAGGGAGCGATCGAGCACCGTAATTTATTGTTGGAGCTACCAATCCATTCAATCGTAGGGCTAACTCGTGACAGATTTTTTCGGGAATGACGCAGTCGACGGAGAGCGGTAAATGCGGGCCGTGTTGTTCGATCGCCCCGATCGGCAAAAATAAAATTTTTTCTTGAAGATAATCGTAAACCTGTTCCGTATTTATTTGCGCAAAATTATTCATCGATCTTTCTCCCATTTTCTAGCGCGCGTCCGATTTGTAGTTCAACTGTTGTCTGTTGTTGCGAGCACCAATCCGAAAGTTGGTCAACTAATTGATTTATGCGTTTGAATCCCGAATGTACGAGGGAGGTATACATTTGTACGGCCGAAGAACCAAGATAAAGATAATCGAGTACGTCCTCAAGGGTAGCGACACCGCCAATCCCTAAAATCGGACAATCGATTCCCGAGCTACGGAGATTGTATAGGGAATGAAGAACTATCGGTTTAATTCCCGAGCCGGAATAACCCGCGGCACCGCCAGTCAGAAACCTCGGAGAACCTCGCTCTAACTGAAGGGCAGGTAGCGTATCGCTCAAACTTAGCGCGTCGGCCCCCCCTTCTAAAGCGGCTTCGGCTAAGGTTCGGATTGTTTCGGTAGCACTCAGTTTGACCGAGATCGGTACGCTAACGCGTCGCCTAACAGAGCTTGTATAAGACAAAACTATATCGGGAGTCAAAATCGAATAGGTTACTTCGTTCGGGCAGGATATTCCTAACTCTAAGGGAAAGGAACAGACATCGGAGACCCGAGCGGCTAGGTCTCCAAGAAGAGCCGGGGTTTCCGCGTGAATACTGACGATAATTGGTAGATCCATCTGCTGTAAAGAGGACAGATCGGTCAACCATTGTTCTAGGGAGCGCCAAGAATAGGTTGTTGAATTGAGAGTCCCCGTAGGAATATGGCAGACTTCCTCGGTCGCGAAACCCCGTTTTCCCGAATAGATCGTCTTCGTCACGACGGCTCCCGCTCCCGCTTTCACCGCTTTAGTAATCTGCTGTAAGGAATCAGTCAGCATACCGGAAGCGACGATGATCGGATTGCGCAACTTTACCCCGAGAACGGTAGTCTGCAACGTTGGAGAAGGAGCGAGCGAAATTTGTGGGCTATATTCTGTCATCATATTTCCAAAAAATGTTCGATAAATTAAGAAGCGGGTAAAGCCCAATTAAATTGCCAACTATCAGGAATTGGAATTTTTAAATAATACATGGCGAGTGTCATTTGCCCGTGATGAAATACTTCATGAGAAATGAGATTTACCAAATGACCTTCAATTGGAAGCTCTATATCGTCCCATTTTACAAAAGCACTAACCTCGCCAGCAAAGGCTTCTTCTAATTGCAGATCGGACTGTTGTAGAATAGTCTTTAATTTTTTCTTGTCGTAAATATCGATAAACGAAAAAACATCTGGAACCGTTGAGAAATCCATAATTCCAGTTTTCATCGCTAAGATAAATGCCTGCTGGACAGCACTCATTTCTTGAAAATGCTTGGAAAAAGTATCTAGTCCGGGTCGAGGCCACGCGGCTTGCAATTGCTCCTCGGTCAATCGCTCCAACAGCTCGTAGGTAAGTTGGCGGTGTACCCGAAATCCCGGAAGATATGAAATTAGTTCTTCACCATTACGCTTCATAAGAAGGCACCTCTACTAAACGCTCGTAAGATGTTTCTCCGACAGTTACACGCTCGGTTTGAATAGCTTGTTGTTTATCGAAGGACTCTAAACATAATGTTGGCGAAATATCTGGATTAGTAACCGCGGGAGTCGGCGTATAGCCATGAACAAATAACTCCTCGATTCGATGATCGATAATTTTCGCCGTCATGTGAAGAATTCCCGCGGTGTTTGGAATATAACCCCCCTCCTGCCCGGTTTCGTAGACGAACAGGTTGACCGTGTCATACTCTCCCGAACCATCGCCGGTAATTAGTCTTAATGGTTGCAGGATACTGGTAGCGCGCGTTGCCGAATTTAAGACATCCGCCGCGATTTCCGGTGTAATAGGGGAGGCAAAAAGAGGATGCATGATCGGTGCGTTCTTAGCGAATAGTGATACGAATCGGTTCATATCGTTCGTCGTCCAAGCTTGAACGAGATGTCGCGATAGATCGAGGGTATTAAGTTGACCGAGGTCGTCCCGTTGCAGTGGTGAACGTCGTGTCGGGAAACGTTGGATCAGTTCGTAACCCCGAACACAAAGCTCGGTGAAACGATGGTCAACGAGTTTTGCCCGTACCGACATCCGCCCTATGTAAGACGGATTATAATTTGCCGCCTCGCCAGTTTCGTCGAAATACATCTCGATAATATCCTGCCGTCCGTCTCCCTCGCCCGCGAGTAGGACAAATCCTTTATATTCGGTCGTCCCACAAACCGTAGCGTTCATGACATCGGCGGCTATTGTCGGGGATATAGGCTCTTGAAAAAAAGGATGAATAATAGTTGCATCTTGAGCGAACAACGAGAGAAAGCTCGACATATCATTAGTTCCCCAACTGCGTCCGATAGTTTGAGCTAACTGTAACGCGGAAAGACGAGCTTGAACTTTTACAATAGACATAACGCTCTCCACGAAATATCTCGACATATTTTAAATTTTGGCATAAAGATCTATGGCAGAGTAATTTCGATTTTTTTGCCACGGTAGCCTCTCACGTTGAGATTGGCCCTGTTTACCCAGAACGCGATAGCTTATCTTGCTCGATTCCAGCTTCAGGAACCTGATAGCCTCGAACAAATAGGTAAACAATTTGATGATTTTCAATGGTAGCGGTTACCGACATGACTCCCGTTGGTCTCGAAAAATTTTTCTCATTTTTATTCCACTCGTAAAACTGCATTTCAACTTGATCGCTTCTTCCCGAACCATCTCCTTGAAGGAGGGAAAATGACTTCAATTCAGTGCTCACGCTAACATCCGAGTTCATGACATCGGCGATCACTTCTGGAGTGACTTCATTTTCAATTCCAGGATGTTTGATACGGGCTACTGGAGAAAAGACGGATAGGAATGCCTCCATATTATTCCTGCTCCAGCTCCTAACTAACTGTTCGGCGATTTCCCGCGCGGTTAATCTTTCCAGATTACGGCGTTCGTACGTTTTCCGTTGAAGCGGCTCTCGATTCTCGCTCACGTTAAATCCATGAATAAGCAATTCGGTAAACTTATGTTCGTGAATTTTTGCGGTAACGATAATCTCACTAAGATAGTCATATTTCGGCTCATTTCCTATTTCGTTTTCCTGACACACCAACTTGATTACATCGTTGTTTCCATCGCCGTTACCGAAAAGGATCTCGATCTCTTTTAAAACTGTAGTTGGTTTGACGGTCGCGTTAATGACTTCTAAGGCGACACTAGGAATAATCGCCTCTTGAAAATAGGGATGCACGATCTGGGCACGAGCCGCGAACAGAGATAGAAAATTCGGGACATCGTTCTGTACCCAAGCTTGAACGAGAGACCGCGCTAACTCGGACGCGTTCATTCGATGCTCTGCACTCGTCAACATAATAAAAATGGAAATTAATGAGTTTGAGGTTGGAGAATTTTTGAACTTTTCGGAGCGCTTGCCGGTCGGTAGGGCGGCTCGAAGTATTTAAACTGGTAGCCTCCCTCGCTAAGTCGCGATAAAATATCCCGGGGACGGCGATGGTCGGGAATAATAAATTGGGAAGAATATTTATCGTTCGGAGCTTCTCCCTCCCATTGATAAGGCGTTACATCGGGACTTCCCGGACTCAGGGTGCGAATTAGAGGCAAAACCTTGTCTTGGAAAGACATATCTTCTCGAGTGGTCAAGACGATGCCTGACCGGGGAGAGAAATAAGCGATCGTAGCGATGAGACGAATATATACATCATCACCGATTATTTCTTGATTGACCGCTCCTAGTGCCGGCCGTAAACGTGGCAAGGATACATAAATTTTGGCCCCTCGACTCGATAAATGTTCCACATGAGATAAAAGACTGACCAGCTCTTCTTCCGGGGTATGTAAACCGACTAAAAAACCAGGATTGACCGCTCGAAAACCAGCGTCTAACCAATTATCGAAAGAATTAATCCGTCTAAAGAAATCCGCTTTCGGTATTGTTTCAGTGTGTTTCCCCATGTAGCTTTGATAACGAGCTGGATCGTAGGTTTCTTGAAAAACGCACATTGTAATATTTTCATTACCCGACGGTAGCCATTCTCCCATAATTTCTATTTCGTCAGGAGTAAGACTACCGATATTAAAAAATATTTTTTCAAATCCTAACTCGAGAGCTTTGCTAATCGCCCAGCCAATATAAAAAGCGTTAGCGTATCGAGTAAACTTATCGTGATATTCGCCTGTAAGAAAACCTACTCCAGAAACTCCATCAACTTGGCGTAAAATAGTTAATTGTTCTTCAATTTTATTTTTGCCAGCGAATTTTCTATTTAATTGTAAATTACTTTTTCTCATGCCACACATTTTACATTCAGAGTGGCAGTGATTGGTAACGAAAATGGGAACAAAAGTTTCTTTTTCAATCGCGATCGAATTGACTCGCTCGCTCGCTCGTCGGGATAAAAGCCCTGTATCTATCGATGTCGAGCGAAATACAGCTAGTGCCTGAGCGATTTTCGTTTCACTATCGTCCGAAATGTAATTTTCATCGAGAACGATTCTGTTTAATTCCTCGATCGATAGTTCATCCACTCGAGATTTTACGGATTCAATTTCAGGTAAATTGTAAGCTTGTTTATTCATGATTTTCTCCTTACGCTTTGTAGAAAATGTTTACAATTTTTCTCGTTTTTGTTGAGAGCGCTTCTTTCTATTTATTACTCTCGACAAGAGAATACTTTTTTTCCACGGAATCGATTAGCTCTCGCTGGCTCCAAACTTTATGAGGCTTTAACTTTTCAAGCTGTACTCCCCAAAGTTGTGATTTTCCTCGATTACGCAAATTAAAAAATGTTTTGGAAATGTTATCGATGAAGAACTTACCCTGCCGCGTAATTCGCAATCTGTTTTCCTCCAGTTCGACCCATCCTTTATTTACGAGAATGGAAAGCTCTAAACGATAGAGCTCATCAAATTTCACACCGAACTTTTCCTCGAAAGGTGTTAGAGCGAACTCTAAGCACCGAACCCCTAGAGCGGGATAACGCGCTACCGCATCATCCCAAGAGTGTGTCTGGCCCATTAAAATCGGAACTTTCCCGTCATCGATCAAATTAACGTATAGTTCCGAATCGTGAACGTTGGCCCAAGTGGCCCCGTTAAAACTTTCAGAGAACGCTCCCGCTCCAAATGACAGGTTCTCCGCTTGTGGAGCCCCCCAAAGATCTCTAAGTTGTTGGTTTTCGTGCCCCGGTCGAGCGTAATCCGGTTGAGCGACGTGCACGAAACCTTCGGCGTGGAGCCGGTCATGAAGGTAGTAATACATTTCTCCCTCGGTGCTAACAGGTTTTTGTTGTTTGGCGGTCGCTCTTAATTCTCGAATTTCTGGATCTAGGGCGTAAGTGCTGATTCCTTGAACACCGATCGCTAAAGCCGTCTCGATCTCTCGCTCGAGAGCCTCTACATTCTGTCCCGCGTATCGGAACATTAAATCCATCGCTACCGTATTAAACCCAACCGATAGAGCGTCTGTCAGTATCTGTTTACTTTGCTCGACCTGCTGATGGAGTTTTAGAGAATCTATAAATTCTTGCTCGAAAGATTGAATACCGAAAGAAACTCGATTGATTCCAAGTTGACGGGCGTTAACTAAATATTTTTTATCGACCGTTCTCGGATGACATTCGAGAGTTATCTGACAGCCGGAATCGAAATTGAACCACTGTCTTAATTCTAACAATATTTTTTCAAGCTGTTGAATACTTAACGAACTAGCGGTACCACCTCCGAAATATAATGAAGAGACCGGACGAGCTTTTATGTTAAGTAAATTGCTTCCATAGAAGCGAATCTCTTTACAGAGTGCCTCTACATAAGCGTCCAAATCTTTGTGGTTGAGTGGCTCGTGAGTGAACGGGCACATCGAACAAATAAATCGGCAGAAAGGAATGTGTATGTAAAGAGTCAAATTTTCTGTTAGCTTGGGAAGAGTGACCGGTAACCATATTGCTTCAGGCGAGAACTCTCCTAGAGCTAGAGGGAAAAGCCAAGTATAACAGGGATCTCGCTCTTCAAATTGTAAAACTTCTTTATTATCCCATCTTTCCTGTACCTGTTGTATATTCTCGAACTTCATTTTCTCTCTCCTTATTTTTTAATCTTGTCCCTGTAAGCGATAACTTCATTATTTAGTTAAGTTGAAATTAATTCGTTCGGTTTTCGATCTCTCGATTAACAATGATATGTTTGCATACCGTTTTCCAATTTTTCTATCTCCAATTGGCTTACTTTTATTCCAGCGTTTTTCCAAATTATTCCGTCAAGATAAAAATGTTGCATCGCCCAAGTTAGTGGAATAACTCCATAGGTTAAACTATTTGACAGAAATACGAGCGTACTGGCAAAAATTAAAGCCAAAATCCAATAAGCTTTATTATTTACAAACGCTCGAATTAAATTTTGTATAGACAAAAGAGTTTTATGATTATAACTTTCCGCTTGCTTCATTAATTGAATTGTTCTATCACTTGCAACCAAATGGTATTGAATAGCGTGCAATAGAGTACTAAGTACAAGAAAAATTAGAAGATTGCCATTCATTAAAAAGAATCCATTATAAATTATTAGAATAAATGCAATAATACCATAAGTTATTTTTGGATAGGCTTCATTTTTTTTATACGCGTTCAGTTGGTTCAAAATAAATTGAAACAACAAAATTATGAAAATAACATACATAATCAATGGTATTTGCATAGGAATAGAGGGAGTAATTATTTTTATATTATCAATGGGTGTCTCAAAGCTAATTCCCGTGTCCGCCATACGGTAGATCATCGGCGCGAACGTTCCAAGCAAGATTAAATTTTTGATTTCGGTCGTTTTTTTTGAATAACCATTCTTTTTGGCGTAAAGAGCGGCGATTCCAGAGTGTTGAGTGATTATATGATAGATTAACCAGTATGACCATAAAGTTACGGGAATTATAATATTTCCTGTTATCGCGCAGAGAAAACAGAAAGTGCCTATAACCAGAGCTGAAATAAAATAATGATTTTTAAATCTATTAAATTCTTTTGGATTCGATAACAACAGAATATGGGTTTGAGCTTGATGAGGCAGGTCTATAATAATCGCTAAAAATAAAGAGCCGATAAGTACGGGTAACCCTATAGACATAAGGCAAATAAAAATTAACGCGATTAGCGGACTTAAGCCAAATAGTATAAACGAATCCATTCGCGGGTTAAAATACCATTTAGTCTTTTCAGTAATTAATGCTGTCATTTTTTTCTCCAATTAAATAAATAATTTCGCTCGTCCACTTAATGCACGCTAACGAAAAATTACTAATTCAATTTTTTCAGTTTTTTATAAATGAAAAAATAATTTCCTTCATTGATAGAAACTGAATAATCGAGTCAAGATTGGTCGTAAAGCTATCTCTATCAAGTTTGTATCAAAGTTTAAACTTGGTAGCGAAAAGAAACAGAAAATAGTGTATTTAACTTTTTGTATCGCTCTAACTAGTTCGTATCAAAATACCAACTATAAAGCGAGATGCAAAGCGACTGGTTAGGGATTTTCCTTTACATAGCTTGTCTTGCAATACAAACTATATAGTTAACTGAATATTCGAGAACCGTTATTCACGGCTTGAATTTGTTTCCAATATTACTGGACTTTTTTCGGACTGTCAAGCCAAATCTTAAAATTAATGGAGGAAGCGTTACAAATCAAACTTCTGAGGGGAGAGCTATGCTACTGCCCCTAAAGCAGAGAGAACGGTTTCTTGCCAGTGGCTTTCCCACTCCCGACTGGCCATCGTCGCTCGGATTTGTAGAACTTGATGCGCTCCTTCACGGCTCCACTGCATCTTGCCGCTCCTTTTATGTCTGGCGTTGATGAGCGAGTCGATATGGGATTCAGCCACTTGGCTGGTATAAATTTGATTAGTTCTCTTTCGAGATTCATAATTAACTAAATAATCACGATTCCGATGAAGATAATCATAAAGTCCTTGGAGTTGACTTTTCTTTTTTTCATCGGTTAGTGTATCTTTAAGGAGGTTGAGTTTTTCCAAAGCTTCCGCCCCATGACCATGCCAGAGTTCCCATTTAGCACTCTCCAAAAATTTTTCTAAACTTTCTCCTAACCCCCTTCTAATATTCTCGAATTTTTTGCCGATATGAAACCAATCTAAGATGCTTTCTAAACTCTGGCAATGTCCCTCAATATTAGCTAAAATTGACCAGCAATTCTTCGCACCATCGGCTAACCCAATGACCAGAGTATTTTCACTTAATCCTTGCTTCTTTGCCCCATTTATCACATAAGCTTTAATGCTTTTTAATTCATCACTTATGGCTGAGGCGACGCAAACTTTATCTGTAATTTGACGATGGTTTTTATCAATATTTCTGATATTTTGCGGTTGATAGATAATCGCTGATAGAGCTTCAAAGCTTCGTTTATCTTTATCTTGTATCGGGATATGCCCCCCATCTACCTGCACGATTAATTCTTGGGCTGGTGGCTTACACTCCTTTATCTCCGGCTCTCTCATGTTTTTCTCAGATAAGATATCTCCTACCTTGGCTGTCATTCTTTTAATTTGAGTTGCGTTATTAGTTGAACGGGTTTGACAGTTGATTTTTTCTAGATTGCTCTGAGCTTCTCTGAAGCTATATAAAGCTCCTTGTTCACACTGTAGCTTCGCTAAATCTGGATGAATATCTGTGCCGAATTTTGAGGTCACTGTTGGCGAACTACTCCAATTACATTCCTGACTCTTACAGGTATGTTTCTGTATTCTAAGTTGGTGGTCACTGAAGACGGCATGAAAGTTTGAGTTCCTATATCCATTCTTTTTCAGCTTTTCTCCACAGACAGGACAGACTTTTTTATCCTCTTCAATTAAAACAGCTTGTTCCGCTAGTAAGGCATTTTGTATTTTTTCTAAGAGAGAGATTTGTTCAGCATGGCGCAACCCTAAATCTAGAATATTTTCAGGATTTATAATATCATAAATTTTCAGCGTGTCTCGCTTCACTACCTCTTGACTTGACACTGACACCTTCTCTACAATTATCCGTAGTTCGTGAGCTACCATCTCTCTTCTCCTCGCTTAAGCAACTTTCGATCTATTCTACCATAACTCCTCTCTCTCAGAAGTTCGATTTGTAACGCTTCCTAGGTAGGTAAAAAAACAACCCGGGAGCGCTCGCAACGCAGACCGGGAAACTTGCAATTAATCTAATGTACGTTTTGGTGTCCGCCAAAACTTTAAGAAAATGAATATATATAACTTACCATATCTATCCCAAGACTCACCAAAGAAGTGGGAAAATTTATCACATAACAACTGTTATGTAATAACATACCATAATTCAGAATCATCGGCAAAATGTCCTAGATGCCAAAATCGAGGGGAATTGATAGAGTCTGGCCTGGTCCGCGCCCTCTATCGCTGTGAGAAGTGCGGAATCTTCTCTAAGCTCACTCCAAAAAGGCAATCCCCGGACGGGAAACCGATCGAGTGCCGGCTTAAAAATCCTTGTCAGGGCTGTGACGGGAATCAAGGAATTATCACAGCCGTTGACAAAACAACGGGAAACCCTCACCATTACAGGCTATCGTGTGGAGACTGTGGACGCTTCATCCGGTGGATCGGGGAAAAAGAATTTACTCGCAAAATAGGAAAGCAGGGAGGCCACGGCAATGCTTAGAGCCTCTCACCGTAACGAATGGCGATCGAGCGCGGTCGATGATGCGATTATCAATTTAAATGTAGAGTCATTGTCAGGGGATGCGGCCTATGAGTCGCTTCTCTATGGACTACCCGATAGCGAGAGATTGAACACCGGGCGGCTGTCTAGTGGATGGTTAAGAAAATATAGTCACTTAGAAGATGGGGGATGGTTTTGCTCCGGGGTTGATGTACTTACGGGGCAGCCATCTCGGTGGGGATGCTTTAAACCTGAAACCCCGCGAATTGACTTAGACGGGATGACCTTAAAGCAATTAAGCGAATTATGCCTAAAACAGGGTATAAACCCCTATGGATGGGATAAAAGCCAATTAATCAGGCAGTTAAAGGCCAAGGGGCAAAAATCGAAGCCGATCAAGTATGAGCATCCCCCCAAGGTGGCGACTGAGATAATCGCACTTCGGATAAGCTACAAAATTGGGCTTAAAATAGCGGAAAAGCATGGATTAAAAGATGATTACTTAGCAAGGCTAGGGGTTAATACCCTAGACAGCGAGGATCGAGATTTTTGGCAATGGGTGAGGGAAAATCCCTCGATCGCCCTGCTAATCACGGAAGGGGCAAAAAAAGCAGGGTCCCTACTTACCGCCGGCTATGTCGCGATAGCCTTGCCGGGCATTTACTCAGGTTTCAGACAGGAAAAAGACTCATTTGGGAATATCATCGGGCTGCCCTACCTAATCCCCCATCTGCTGCCATTTTGCGGGGGAGGCCGGGAGATAGCCTTTTTCTTTGATCAGGATAGCAAGCCTAAGACAATCAAAAATGTCCGGCGGGCGATAGAAAAAACCGGGAAACTTCTAACCTATAAAGGCTGTAAAGTATCCGTGGCCCGGTGGTCAAGCGAGTACAAGGGAGTAGATGATTTTCTTGCTTCTCAGGGTGTGGAATCGTTCGATCGAGTCTATCAAGAGAGAATCTCTTTAGACGAGTATAAAATAGCCAATTTTTCCGCTCTAACACCCGATTTAACCATAAATGAGAGATATATCCCCCAATCCCTAGAAGTGCCTGAGAATGCCAAAATCATAGCGATTAAAGCGCCTAAAGGCACGGGAAAAACTGAATGGATAGCGGCAAAAATTAAAGAAGCTAAAGCGCGGGGACAGAAAGCCTTAGTAATCACTCACCGGGTGCAATTAGGTAAGGAATTATCCCGCCGTTTTGGGATAAATTATCGCTCTGAATTGGTAAAAAAGGAAGATGGTAGTCTATTGGGATACTGCCTATGTGTCGATAGCTTACATGGCAAGGCTGATCCTAAATTTAATCCCTTTGATTGGGAAAATACCACGATAATCATAGATGAGTGCGAGCAGGTTTTCTGGCATTTACTTAATAGCCCTACCTGCGAAAAATATCGGGTAAAAATAATTGATTCTCTCAGAGAATTACTCAGGATTGCAGTGAGTACAGGGGGAAAAATCTACCTAGCTGATGCTGATTTATCTATGAATGCTATCGGGTATGTGCAATCGCTAATAGGGTATTCTATCCCTGCTTATATCATCGAAAATACCTATAAATCCCCTGTAACCAGGGATTTAATTGCTTATGATAGCCCTGCTGCTTTGATTAAAAAAGCAGAAATCGCCCTATCTATTGACCAAAAATTAATCATTCACACGGATGGACAAAAGCACAAATCATCCTACGGTACAAGGAATCTAGAATTAAAATTTAAGAAAAAATACCCTAGCCTAAAAATACTCAGAATAGACAGCGAGAGTGTAGTCGATCCTTCCCATTCTGCCTATGGATGTATGGCGAATCTTAATCAGATTTTGCCTCAATATGATTTAGTAATTTGTTCCCCGGTAATCGAGACAGGAGTGAGCATAGATGTTAATCACTTTGACGCGGTTTTTGCCATTTCTCATGGTGTTCAAACGGTTGACGGTTTCTGCCAGACATTAGAGCGGGTAAGGGCTGACATCCCGCGCTACGCCTACATTAAAGAATTTTCTCCTAATAGAATTGGCAACGGTTCAACCGACCTCAATCAACTATTATCGGGGGAACATTTTAAAGCTAAAAATACTATCAGATCACTGCAATCAGTGGGATTGAGAGAGATTCCAGAATTTACCTTTTTAGAAGATGGTGAGAAGTATTCCCCTAGCCTTAGTTTGTGGGCAAAAAATGCAGTTAAGATTAATCTAGAGGGGAAAAAATATCAGGATGCTGTAATCAAAAAACTGAAAAAAGAAAGCATTTATGATATTAGTTGGGAATTGGAACAGGATGATACTTCTATTGAGGCAATTAAGCAAGAAATTAAAGAGGCGAAAAACGAGAATTATTCGGAGCATAAGAAGGCTGTTATCGAATCTGATTCGATAACTAATTCCGAGCTTGCCGCCCTAGAGGAAAAGGAAAAAAGATCGATAACAGAAAAGGAAAGAAATCAATTAAAACGCGCTCGAATTGAGAGAACCTACGGAATTAACCTAACCGATGAGCTAATCACAAAAGATGATGATGGGTGGTATCCCCAGATCAGATTGCATTATTTCCTAACTGTAGGGAATGACTTTTTAGTTGATAGAGACAAGAAAAAATTAGATGACTCGCTAGAAAATGGTGAGGGGAAAGTATTCAAACCAGACATGAATAAATCATTAATATCTGGCAAAATTCAGCTAATGAAGATTTTGGATGTAGAACAATTTTTCGGCGCTGAAAAAGAGTTTACAGGGGACAGCCTCAATGATTGGATAGAGAAATTTAAGAACCCTCGAATAATTGGCCAAATTAAGTCAATTTTGGGATTTACCCTATCAATGAAAGATACAGCTATAAGCTTCGCCCAACGGCTTTTAAGACTATTGGGATTAAAGCTTAATTGTGCGGGGCAGCGACGGCGCGAGGACGGAACACGGTATCGGCTATATCAAGGGTGTGACCCTCTCTTTGACGGCCGGGGTGAGGTGTTTGATGTTTGGCTAGAACGTGACTTAATTGATCACCCCGATAAATATGGGGAGATAATCGAGATTGCTGCCTAGCCCGGCACACCCCCCCTAATATATATTTAATTGGAATAGAGAGGGTGTGTCACACCCTGACAGTAATAAATAAGAGATAACCCCTTTTATCGGTAATCACCCAGAATTACCCTGATAGCCCCTAGAATTACCCATAAAAGCAGGGCCCGGCATTTTATCAAGTGATAGCGAGTTTTTTAGCCATAATCCTCGCTATAGATTCCTTTTCACTTCTAAAAGACGGTACATTTTTCTTGATTTTAAACCCCCATTTTTGACCATTTTAGGCGATAATCCTCGAAAAATAGCCAATATATCACGATTAGAGGCTGTGACTGCCATTCCCAACGCTTACCTTTAATTATGGTGTTCCACTGTTAAAGAAGTGATTTAATAATAAAAGAAACCCCAATAAAACCAAAGAATAACAATAGGAATTGGCAAAAAAAACAGAAAAATCTTAAATCGCTGTGGTGAAACTCCCACAGGATAAGGGTTTTGAGGGTTCTAAGGGTTTAAACATTAGACGTGATGAAACTAGCTTAAACGCTAAACTAACCCCATTGGAAAAATGCCCAATATTCCCCAATTTTTGGGCATTTTCTCTATGAGAAGTGAATCAAGACTAATCGATTTTAGGGTAGTAAAGCTTGTTTATCAGTGTTAGGTGCTTAAGCGCGGCTTTTCCTTGAGGGGAATCTGGGATTTTTTCGCGGCTTATCCATCGATGGAGAGAATCATAGGATACTTTTACCTTTTTGGTCTTTAAATATTTAGCCGCGTCCATAGCAGTCATACCCACGGTTCCGATCGCGTCCGTTCCCAGTGGTGACGGAGAAACTTCCGGGGTCAAGGTTCCGATCGCCGGTCGGTCCGATGAACCCGGGGAAGTTTCGCCGGTGGGAATTGGGGCAGCGATCGAGCATTCCTTTTCTCTCTTTAGTAAAGGTTCCATATCGTCTATCTGTTGGCTATCCGTGTCTATTCTGTCTATCTCTTGACTATCCAACTGGATAGCGAGGGCATTTAGCCTATGCTCTAAGCTAGTGATTTTTTTCGATAATCCTTGATCAGAATCGGTTAGGCGATCGTCAATTGCCTCTATCCAGTCGTTTAGTTTTTTGGCTATTGTGTCTAGTCGGTTGTCTAGTCTTTGAGTAGTTGCCTCTAATTTGTCTATCCGGTCACTGTCTATCTTGTCTAGCTGATTGTCTATCCTGTTCCCCTTTCCCGTGACTAGCTTAATGTCTATCTCACCGGATAGGCATCCTGAGATAAAATCATATAAGAGTGAGGCTGTGTCAGTGTTTTGGCTTTTTGCTAAGTCCCCAAAAGCTTGCCTTTTTTCCCCTTCAATCCTGATTGTGATTAGTTTATCGCGTGCCATAAGTGTCTATCCGTTGTCTATCCATATTCATAGAATAGCCAATTGTCTAGTCATTGTCTAGCCAATAGTGGACAGTTTTAGAATTGGCACTCAACCTAAAGAATTGGCACTCGATTAAATCCCAATGCCAATGATGAATCACCCCTAAAACTTTTTTCCGTCGGTTTTAGGGGTGTTTTTTTGGGGGGTTTTTTTGGGTTAAACGAGACTACCGTGACTTCTCCCAATCGGTGCTAGGGGGAACCAGGGTTAAGTGAGAAAGTCGAGAGTTAAGTAGTACAAGGTTATTGGTCATGTAGCGAAAACCCTTATTATCAACATATTAAGTTTTGTTAAGAACCCGTGGGGTCACGGGTTAGAAGTTAGGTGTTAGGGGTTAGGGGTCTTTTTGCGCTTCTCTAGCGATTTTTTCCGCTTCTATCAATTCATCTAAGCTACACCCGTAAACTTCCATAAGCCGCTTAAATCCTGTAGGGGTCATTCGCGGCACTGATTTAAGTTGATCCCAGTTCCTAACGGTAGAGACTGCTATATCTAGCTCTACTGCTATGTTTTCGGCCCTTTTGCCGCTTCTCAGTCTTAAGTCTTTCATGTCCATAATACTAAAACCTTACACTATTAATATAGCATAATTAATTAGTGCTAGATACTTGACATAGTACCAAGTAAGTGTTAATATAGTAAATATAGAGAGGCAACCGCCCAACTTCCAAATAGTGCGATCACCTCTCTCTCATGAAACCTTACGGAGACATATATATATGGTACAACTAATCGAAGCAATGGCAACCGACCGCGCCCGCCGCGTAAACACTAAATACGGTGAGAGAACCGTTATAGACGCTGTAAGACGCGATAACGGGGAAAAAGTCACGGTTTGGCGCGGTGGTGACGATGAATACTCTCAAAAATATGTGATTAAAAACGCACGCTTGACCTTAACCCTTGATAACAAAGGGAAATATAACCTTGTAGAGGATCCGGCGCTTGTTAATCTGGGACAACCTCTCCCAGAGTCACCCGTGCCGGTTAAGCCCGTTAGTCGCCACTTAGCAAGCAACAACCCTCCTATTCCGACTTACCCTATCCCCGATTGTGATCCCAATTTTTCCCCTGATCGCAAGGCAGAGATGGCCGAATATATTGCGAATTTGGCTCAACTTTATCAGCATTGCCAAGATAAAGCCGAAGACCTTGCGTTAACTCCAGACGATGCAAGAGCGATCGCGACGACGTTTTTTATCCAAACCGTCAAAAAATTCGCGATCTAGATAATTAGTAAATGGGGGATTAAATTCCCCCTCTTAAACAGGAGAGGAAAAAGATGTCAAAACTTAAAGAATTTACTGGAATACTCACAATCAATCTCGAAGTAACCCTACCCGCTTCTAGCAAGGAAAAAGCCCTAGAATTGCTAAATGAAATCTACCCGGCTATTACTTTAAGCTATGGAGAAAATATCCCTGATCTCATTGATTGGCGGGATAATCTGGACTATACAGATTGGGAATTACAGGATTAAAAATTAGTTATCAGTTATCAGTAAACATTAAACACCCATTAGGAGTAAGAACAATGACCACAAAACAAGAGTATTATCGGATTTTTAGGAGTACCAAAAAACCCAATGACCGCGACACTTTAGCAGTTCTAAGTTATTTTGGGAACGATAATCGATACTGGTACATTAACTCACTTGACGGCCGTTCTTTTCTGGGCCAATCGGGGCATTTTATGCGGGAACTATGCCTAGAACATGACGGGAACCTAGAGAAGATTCTATCGAAAACACGGGAAACCTTAGAGCCTTTAATGCCACCCAATCTATGTGATTTTGATAGGGTTAATTGGGACTATGTGGGGCTTAATTATCTTTGGGGTGAGTGTTTTGATGAGATTGAGGATTGGTAATTTATTTGTAAGTTTTTTGTAAGTTTTTTGTAAGTATAAAGAAATCTTACACCGTGAAACCCTTACCCTGATTGGGTTTTAAGGTTTTGGGGTGATGATTTTGGGAGTTTCACGAAAGTTTTGTACAAAAATAGTACACATCACTTATTATGTGTGATAATCTATTAGATAGGAGATAGGAGATAAAAACATGGCAACCAATAAACCAGCGCCCGGAAATACAATTTTAATCGCTCAAGTGCCGGTAAATATGAAACAAGAAATTATCGCTCGTGCCAATAAGCAGGGGGCAACCGCCTCTTATGTATTGAGAGAACTACTTAAAAAATCCCTAGAAGTCGCATAAAAAAACAACCACGCCCGAAGCTTCGCAGGCTAGGGCGCGGTTCAAAAACATATTCTTAATGAGATGAAGTATAACACTTACGTTGATTTACTGTCAAGTAACCCCCTGAAATTTTCCCAGAACCGTGGGAACAGCGAGAGATTAACCGATAGAAAGATTACCAGCCCGATTAAACCAGCAATAAGTAGAATTAAGGCTAATTTTGGCAGAAATTGCCAAGATAAGCCTAGTTTTGCGGCACGGGGACTAAAAATCGCGGCACAAAAATCTGATTTTTTAGGGGGGGTGAGCCATGCTTAAGAGTTTTAACCGCTCTAACTCATGCCCGGTATGTGGGGAAGCTTCCCCCGATTGTCGGTACTCTACCGATGGGGAATTGGTTCTATGTCACAGCCATATCGATTTTGACCCCAATCATCCTGATTGGCATTACTTAGGGGTTGCCAGTAGTGGGGTGTGGGGAAAATTTGTTCCCAGAAAAAGCGAAGCATTCGATCGCGCGGTCTGGTTAGAGAAAAAAGCCGAACGAGAGCGCGACCGGTTAGAACGGGAACGGGAACACGCTAAGAATTCCCTGAGTATTCCAGATAGAGACAAGGCTCTAAGGAATCTATCCCAATCGCTAGGGCTGTCACAGCATCATCGACAAGCTTTACTCGATCGAGGTCTGACTCTCAGTCAGATAGAGTCAGGGTTATTTTTTAGTATCTCCCCTAATAAACCAGTGCCGGCAGATATTCCCCCTAATTTACCCGGGGTGATTAGTGGGAAAATAGCGGCCGCCGGTACTGGTATCGCTTGTTTAGCTTTTGATAGCGAGGGCCGAGCCATTGGCTATCAAGTCAGACTTGATAATGCCACGGACTCCAAATACCGATGGGCCAAGGGGTTAGAGTCTAGCCACTTACCCAATATTGAGCTACCTATCACCCATATCCCCAATGGCAAGGATAGCGGTCAAGTCTGGTTATCGGAGGGTATCCTTAAGCCTTTTGTGGCCGCGTATCGACACGGGATCAATGCCATAGGTGCAGCCGGTGGGAATTTCTCAGGTGCTGCTAATCAGGTTAAGAATGCGATCGCTTCCTATCGGGAATTAATATTATGCCCGGATGCCGGTGACATAAATAACCCTCAAGTGATGCTGAGATGGTCTAAAGAGATTAAATTTCTGGAATCTCTAGGGAAGCCGATATTAATTGCATGGTGGGGGCAAAAAACCAAAGATGATGATGATATTGATGAGATAGGGAATCTGGAATCAATCGAATTTATCACGCCTAGCCAATTCCTTGAAATGGGAAAAAGTGACCCTTTACCATTCTGGGAACGGGTTAAGCGATTGGTAGCGAGAGACAGGAAAAAAACCAGAAAAAGCTTACCTTTACCCTTACCGACTAAACGAGAGCCAAAAATATATGACCGGTCTGAGAGATTAAGTCTATGGTCAAAGGGTAAATACATTTTAGATATGTCTCCCACTGGGTCGGGTAAATCTTATGATGCTGGCACGTTAAACCCTGATAAATTAGGGGTTACAGACATTATTTATGTCACCAATGACCCTCGAAACGTCTCAACCCCAACGTTAAAAGAATGGTCTTTATTAGAAGGTCGTCACGCCGGTCTATACCGTAACGAATTGGGGGAAGTGAGAACACGAAAAAGAAAAGATTTACTCGATCGCTATCAGGAAAAAGACTTAAGGGCTAATTGCGCTAGGCCTCACACTCATGCGGCCTTAGCTAATCAGAATATCCCCCACGGGTTAGAATCAGCTACTATCTGTCAGGGTTGCCAATTCCTTGAATTATGCCGGTCTGGTAAAGGGGATTACGACTACCTACAAAAGCGTGCGATTGCATTGCAATCTAAGCGATTAATCGCTCACCCGGCAAGCTTACCACTGCCTAAGTCTCAAGACCCTGAGAATGGCTACGATTACAGCCATACAGCCCTAATTTTTGAGGAAAGCGAGTTAAGCTGTAACACTACCAAAAAGGTTACGGTATCAGAGAAAGATGTTAAGGATACGATTGAGGCCTTAGCGGAAAAGGATGATAATAATCTATTCCTAGCCTTAAAGCCTCTATTGATTGCCATTAAGAAGCTTCTCTCGGAAAAGCAATCTAATCGCTATGGAATTGACGGGAAAACCTTAAGAGAGAAGCTTCTAGGGCTAATCCCTAGCGATATAGATTTAAATCGCCTAAAAGAAGCTTTACAGCCCGATCTATCTTTCCTTGACCCAATCTCTGAAATGGGGGAATCAATAGCTGATATGCCGATCGCAGTTCGCCGGGCATTCTCTGAAAAGGATAGCAGTCTAGCGGAAAAAGCAGAAAATGAAGCTTTAAAGCAGTGGCTCCCTGAATTAATCAATGCTTTACAGGGTAAAGGCTATTTATCCCTTAATCATGGTATTTTATCGGTTTCCTTCCCAGATGAGAGATTGCAAGCGATTATAAATGAGGCCGCTAAGGTCATCTTCTTATCGGCCACGGACTCGATCGAGAATCTGGAAGCGCGAACCGGCTTAACAATTGATCTGATTACCACCGGGGGGGGGATTCCAGAGAATATGAATTTTATCCAAGTTTCAGACCTTGGCCGTAATGGTATAAGCCGGGGGGAAGGTCAAAAGCGACGATCTAAGGCTATCCTTGACCATTATCGGGAAAATGACCCCGATAACACGGCTTTTATCCGATTCCAGTCTCACTGCAAGGATGAAGATGACCAGACAAGTCTTAAGCATTTTGTCAATTCGCAGGGAACTAACTTAATCGCGGGTGTTACCCGTCTGATCATCGACGGTTTACCATGCCCTAACCTTGAGTCACTAAGGCATGACTACGCTGTTAGCACGGGTAATGACCCCTATGGTGAAGACTTCGATCGCTATACCCGTCATCGAATTTTGTCGATTATTAAGCAAGAGATAGGAAGGCTAAGGGCTAATCTTCACCCGGATCGAATTTTCGAGGTTGTACTGCTTACCAATTACGATTTTAGCGGCCTCATCCCCCTTAATCAGATTACGCAGGTCAAGGCCCATGAAATCACCCCGGATGCTGAAAGTGTCAGCGAGAGGACTAACCGGTTAATCCTAGAGGCCGCTAATCAGTTATCGGAAACCGGGCAAAAAATAACCGAGCGTGCGATCGCTTCTCTTAGTGGACTGGCACGAACTACCGTTAACCGGTGCCGGGAATTCCTTGATGAAATCTTGGCCACATTTACTATAAGTAACCCATATAGCAATTGTGGCCAAGCTGAAAACCTTACCCAGACTGAGTTAGACCTAATTAATGATGCTACCGACTACTTAGCGGCCTCTAGCGATGATTCACTCCTAACAGAATTTGAGGACATTCTAGAGATATTCGATCGCAATCAGTGGACTACTCTATGGGGATTTATCCCTATTCCAGTCCGGGATAAGCTTCTTAATCAGCTTTTGGCGATCGCTGAATAGGAAAAAAAAGGAAAAATACCGATTTTACACTGGCAAAAAATGACAGTGATAGGATTGCTTTACTATTAAAAAAATGGTAAAATAATATTAGGAAAGTAATAGGAAATAGTCAATTAACCCAATCAAAAAACTATGGACTACCAGCAACTAGAAATTAATCTCACCCTATCACCCCAAGACAGCCCTAAGCAAGGCATGATAAAAATAGGCGATTTTTGCTTTTATGATGATTTTCCCTACACTTTGATTGATTTTTGCTGCGATAATGTATTGATCGGAGATATAGAGCGAGATGCTTATTTATTGGTTAAGAATTATGAGATTGAATGCTTACCAGATAGATTGAACAATCCCGGAATGTGGCGCGTTAAGGGTTTTGAGGGGGATTGGGAAAATTTGTATAAAGAAAAAAACGGAGGGGATATTCCAGATCGTTTCTTACTAAGAAATATCAAGGATCAATCTGTTAGATGGTTTGATTGTGGTGATTGTGGTGATCTAGAATATCTAGGCGATCTAAAGGGAATTTTCTCAGGGCATGACGGGAAAAAGTACCCAGAAAGAAAGAAACCCAAAAAAACCAATAAAATCAGACCATAATCAGTTATTGGGGATTACTTTTTAGGTAATCCCTATAACCAAAAAAAACCTATCAACGCAAGACAAAAAATATGGACTACCAGCATCTCGAAAAAGAATTTGATTTAATCCTTGAAAAGCCTCTATGGATGAGGCCTATCATGCTGTCTGAATTGGCAAAAAAAAATAAAATATCTATCACTAGCCTTAAGGCTTCTTTTGATAGCTTTTGGAATCAAAGAATCAGGGAAAATCAGCTAAATAAAGGATAATCCCCTTTTATCGGGAATCCCCCCAAATTCTCCTGATAGCCCTAAAATAAGCCCATAGGGGCATGGCCAGGCACTTTAGATGCCAATAGCCCAAAAATAAACCATAATCCCCTTTATAGGTCGGTTTTGGGTTTTAAAAGCCGGTACAAAAATCTTATTTTTTATCACCCAAAAATGGGCATTTTAGCCGATAATCCTCGAAAAACAGCCAATATATCACGGTTAGAGTCCATGACTGCCATTCCCAACGTTTACCATCAATTCTGTCCTTTTTTGGTTAAAAACACCATAATTAAGGGGTTCCACTATTGGGGAATGAATTTAATAATAGTAAACACCTAATAAAAACCAAAAAATAACTAATAGGAATAAGTCAAAAAAAAATCCTCAAAACCCTTACCCTGTGGACGTTTTACCACCCCTACAGGTACTCGATAAATTAGTACAGGCGGGCATTCATGAATATAGGTCTTAATCACGCCATTTACTGAGTCAGCATGAATATACTCCCCATTTCCTAAATAGATGCCTACATGACCATTTATACCTGATTTACGGAAGACTAAAATATCTCCTTTATCTGGACTACCTTCTACTCTTGTCAGAATACTTTCGATAAATCTCACTAAAAAATTGTTTCTAGGTACTCGTTCGTAGTTTTCAAGGATGAAATCATGGGGTAAGAATCCGACTTTAATCCCCACGCCGGCAATAAATCCCACACAATCAGTTCCAATACCTTTGAGGGATTGACCGTGAAACCAAGGAGTACCCAACCACTCAATAGCCTCGTTAACAATCTGATCACCCAAAGAATCGTTTTTTTGTTCGTTCATTTTGTGCGTTTTCCCGTTCTTTTAATTGAGTTAGACTATATCCCATGTCATTCCTTGATTCTACAGTAACGTTATTGGTGTTATTGATTACTAAAGACTGATTAGAGTTATTGTTGTTTGAGGTTGTAGAATAGCTAGGTTTACCCCCGACAAACCCTCCGTTGGCGTAGTTCTTGATAGGAGCGTTATTTTTGTACTCTAGATAAGCTTCTGTCTCTTTAGGATTAAGAACTAACTCGCCTTCATTGGCTACAATTAAGCGAGGTTTTCGCCCACCACTCATCGCTCGTTCGCGCTGAAAAGCTGAAATGATATTTTTCTCTATCGGAGCGTTAGCTTTACCTACTTTGCCACCATCACTAAATAAACTAAATCCTGTGCCTAGAGAAAATGCAGAAGCTGGGGCTGAAGCAAAAAAGGATGGGGCTATTGTGCTACCAAGCGAGCCAAGTCCGCCACCAAAAAGCCCTGTTACTCCACTAAGTAGCCCGTTAAATAGTCCACCGTTACCACCTCCCCCAAAGATAGAGGAAAAGATGTTACCTACTGGTTTAAAGATACTGTTTAGGGCATTAGCAAAGAAGTTGCCTACTGGCCCGATGATTGCATTAAATACTGATTCAAATGCCTGAGTAATTGGTTTAGTGAATCCGTCGATAGCAGAAGTTAAAGCATCGATAGCAGGTTTAGTAATACCTTCGACAAATTTAGTTGCAATATTTAAACCAAGACTACTAAAAGCTGATTCTATTCCTTTTCCTTCTCTAATGTCAGAGAAAAAGCTTTCGGCTGCGCCACGATTTGGGGAAGCATCTAACGCTACCCGTTCTAATCTTAATTCTGCAAGTTTTCCCCATTCCGAGCGGATATTAGCCACATATTCAGCGTACTGTGGCAAGTCTTTATAAGGCTCTAAGTAATCCTCTAGTTCTTCTTTATCTTTTTGTAGGCTAATACGTTCGGCAAGGATAGCAGAATCATCAAATAGAGTCGGTCGAGATTGACTCTCTAGCTTCATTCTTTGAATAGTTAAATCATTCAACCGATCACGAATACTTCTGACTGTATCTCTGGTTTTTCTGAATGATGCTTCTAAGGTAGCTACTCCCTGATTTTTGCCTAATTGTTCAATCGCTTGATCGAGGATTGCTACCTGTTCTTTAGCTAATTCAGCGTTTTTAGCTAAAATCTCGATAGCTTTTGTCGTTTCTTTGACAAATTCAGGGGGGAGAGCTATACCCTTTTTTTGAAATTTTTCTAAGATTTCTTTTATTGCGTCGCTATATTTTTTTTGAGCGTCAGCATTTAAAAGTAAAGTCCGTCGTTGGTCTTCTAGTGATTCAATTTGAGAGCGATATTGACGAGAGACTTCTGTGGCACTCTTATTAATTTCCTCTTGTACTGTCAGATAGCCTTTAGAGTTGATAGTCAAGTCAGCAACGTTTTCAGAAGCATCTCTTAAAGTACGTTCTAATGTACGAGCGTCTTCCTCTTGTTGCCGTCTAAATTTCATTGATCTGTCAAGAGCATTGTTTAGATTTTGTTGCTCTTCTAACTGCCGTAAAAACTCCTCGGCGTTTTGGTTAGCTATTCCGGCATCGCGAATTTGACCAGCCGCCGCGCCAAGATTAGCCGTAGGGAGTTTGGGAACAGGGGGTAAATTAGGATTCTGGAAGTTAATCGGATTATCTTTAAGAACCGGTGGTAAATCGGCATCCCAAAAATTATCTTGGTTTTGATTGGGTAAGGTCGGTAATTGAGCTATGGGTGGGGGACTACTAAATTCTGGGCCACCTTGACCTTTTCTTTCAAGAGTATCCTTAATTATAATTGTAGTATTAGTAATAATGCCGCGATTGGCTCTTTATACAAGTTTCCTGTCTCTTTGATTGGAAAATACCTCGGTTTAGCGAGGGAATTTACGCCTGATCTTGATGCAAATCAAGAGTCTATCGGGGACGCGCCGATAGAGAATGCTGAACACTCGATTAGTAAGCAGATGAAGCAGGAAGGGAATCGCATACCCACTCAGTCCGAGAATGACTTGCAATCCCTTATTTTTTTCTCCCGCCCCACCTCAGCCGTGCGAGGATAGCCACGGCATAAATAACCCGAATGCCTCACCTGATAAGGCATCTAAGCGAAGTTCCAAAAAACCACGGGGCGCAATCCCCGAAAACCCTGGCCAGCTTACGATCTGGGATTCACCAGCCTGATTTTTTGAACCGAGCAGAACCTTGAAAACTGAATTTTAGCGAATGGGGCGCAATTCTTACTCAGAACCCTTTTACATCAAGGGTTCTGGAAAGATGGGAAAGAATTAAGCTTAAGCTTTGTTGAGGATTGAAACAAATTCGCGAAGCTGAAATAGCCGATCAAAACAGTCAAGAAAGAATTAAGCTTAAGCTTTGTTGAGGATTGAAACAGAAGAGAGATTCTTAAGAGAAACTGCCTTAGAAACTAACCTACACCCATTAGAAAAATGCCCAATATTCCCCATTTTTGGGCATTTTCCCTATGAGAAGTGATTCAAGGCTAATTGATAGGATAGTAAAGGCCGGCTCTCAGTATTAGGTGCTTTCTCACATCTTTTCCTTGAGGGGAATCTGGGATTTTTTCGCGGCTTATCCATCGATGGAGTGAGTCATAGCTTACCCTTACCTTTTTGGACTTTAAGTAGTCGACTGCGGCCATAGCGGTCATCCCCACGGTTTCGATCGCTTCCTTGACTGGTTCTGTATCACTACCAGACTCAACGCTATCTATACCAGTCTCAACCGTTGGCAAGGTTCCGATCGCCGGTTCGCCGGGTGGTGAGCATGAAACTTTTTCGGTCAAGGAAGCGATCGCATCCGTTGCCGGTTCATTTATTGATGAGATTGGTTCACTACCAGACTCAACGGTTTCGATTGGGGAAGCGATCGAAGCCTCTCGCTGCATCCTTAATAATAATTCCATATCATCTAAACTACCATCTAAACTACCATCTAATCTTTCCTCTAGCCTTGACAGTCTATCACTCAAGGAAGTGAGCAACTTTCCCACGGTAGCATCTAACCTCTCATCTAATAAACCATCTAACTCTGATTCTATAAGGGTTTTGAGTTTACCATCTAACCTCTCATCTAAAACATCATCTAAGGTACTGCTTAAGCTTGATTCTATAAGGGTTTTGAGGTTATCATCTAAAGCATCATCTAAACTACCATCTAACCCGTCCGTGACAAATTGCTTGACTGCCAGATTGTCGGTAAGGGACGGGTACAGCGATCGGAGTTTATCGAGATAGCGGTCACTGATCGAGAAGGAAATTACTTTACTCATGGCATCTAATCTAATCTAAGATGATAGTATCATAATCTAATTAGATTAGATGCTGTCATCTAAGTATGACACTTTGATAATTGGCACTCGATCGCATTCCAAGACTAACGATAAATCACCCCTAAAACTTTTTTTCGTGGCTTTTAGGGGCATTTATGAAGGGGTATTTTTGGGTTAAATCAGACTATCTAGAAGATCGGTTATTTGACCCTGTAAGTTTTTTCGATTGTCGTCATAAATCAGTAAGGTATTCAGCGAACTATGACGCGACAATTTCTGTACCCGTCTCACATCCCCCCCGGTTGCCTCAAGCGCAGCCGTGATAGAACTGTGTCGGATCCGGTGAGGTGACATAGTTTTGGTGATACCAGCATCCTGACAGCGATCGCTCACAATATTGTAAATAGACTGAGTAGATAGGCGGCCGTCCCGGTAGCCGGGATTGACTGACACAAATAAAGCCTTATCGGGGTTAGTTTCCCCCCTTGCCTCTAGCCACGCCATGATCGCCGTGACCGTTCCACTGCCTAACGAGACGGTTTCAGCATTGTGACCCTTACCCTTCCCAAAAATTCTCAGGGTTTTAGCTACCGGGTCAAAGTCATTTATATTGGCCTTGCTGACTTCCGATCGCCGGAGGGCATTAGACCAAAGAAGCATTAAGAGTGCATAATCTCTAATACCCTTAAGAGTCTCTCGATCAATCCCCCCTAGCACTCGCTTGAATGTCTCGCAATCAACCCCGGTCGTGTCACGATATGATGACAATTTCTCACCCTTGACCGCTTCTAACATAAACTCACAATGACCACAATTATAAGCAAAACAGACTAAAGACTTAATAGCGGCTAATCTTCTATTAATCGTTGCCGATTTTAACCCTTTAGTGACCAATTCCCCCTTATAGCGGGAAACCAACTCAAAAGCTTTATGGCGATCGAGCGATAGGAATTTTCCTAATTCCAGATTAAGATCAGCAAGAAAATTTTCAATATCTTTTTGGTACACCCTACGGGTATGAGGTGATCTTTTAGTAGCCAACCAATCACCTAAAACCCTCTCCCAGTCAGTCACAGGGGGAACCGGGGTTAAATGGGAAAGTCGAGAATTTAGTAGTACAACGTTATCAGTCATGTAGCGAAAAGGTTTATTATCAACAGATAGCTAGGGATTCCCAGAAAAGAAAACGCGCCACGATGCTGTGGCTATTGCCGTTCCTAAAATAGCGATTAATGTCCAGACCTGATTTTTCTGGGTTCCCTCAACCTTTTCTACCCTTTAGTCTTTCCTGAATTTTCTTTGCTCTTCCAGCAACCGATTTTCGATGATCATTGCTTAGTCTTTCTAAATGTGGAAATAACCATTGTTTTAATATTACATCGGTTTTCGACCAGTGAGCTAACGTTTCCATTGAATTGTTTAATACGATCCAATCGGTATAAGTTACTAAATTTCTTTTCAGAATAATTTTTGCCTTATCTTTTTGAACTTCTGACATAAACGACTCAAGTGTTTTAAATAAGTCCGCTAGTGTCCACTGAGTAGAGGCTTGATCAATAAGAGAAATTTCAGAAATAAATTTATCAATATATGAAACAAGCCATTCAGGCTTTTCACGAGAAATTCTCTTTATTGCATTTGATGTACGAAGCCGAACAACTTCATCGTTACTAAAATAGCAAGAATATAAATCACTAAGCTTCGTAGGATTTGACAAAACGAGATTAACAACTTGAACAGTATTTCCAAGTGAGTTGGGATGACCGCCTGTAAGCATCGCTTCAAAAGAAATGTCCTGCATAACTATTCCAAAAAATCAAAAGTAAATTGAGAAAATTTTCCGAACAAACGAAAAAGAAGAAAGTATTAATCAAAAAACTTAGATTTCGAGAAAGCAAACTTTACCCCGAAAATAGCACAAAGAACAAAATAAACGTACAGAGAAGAGGCTTCAGGAGTTGTTGGAACGGATACAGTAGTTCTAGTAGCAATAAAATGAAGATCGGAAAAAAAGCTTTCACCAAACACGATAAGAGAATACGTACCATCGTCAAATAAATTAAACAACAACAAATCTAAAGATTGATTCCCAGAAAGAATTTGAAAGCCAAGCCCATTAATATTGAGTTGTGGCGTTAATTCATACAATAAATTATCATTACCGGCAAAAGAGTTAGTAGGTAAAAGGGAAAAAATAGGACGATTTTCTGCTGTTCCCGTAATTTCTAGAATAGAAAAAGAATTATCCGATGACAATTTATCGGTTAAGAAAGTACCGCTACCACCTATAGAACCACCACCACTATAACTCCAGCTCCACAATACGGAAGCGGATACGGGAGAAGAAAAACTAAAAAAGACAGTCGAAGTAGAAAGAAAAATTCCCGAAACAAAAGAGAGCGGTAGTAATTTCATTTTAATCGCCATAACTTCAGAAAATACCAAAAAACAAAAATTATTGACAACGAAGAAAAGTTAAAAGAGCCAATTAGGAATAACCGCTGAACCAAAACATTAGAAAAAATTGATAGAAACCAGCAAAGTTAATTTAAAGCATCAAAAAATAGTTTTTTATCTTGAATGGAAATTTGAGAAACGATTTTTGGAAGCTCATATATTTGATGAATTAAAGAAATAAAAATACCGAGTAGAGTTAAAGAGAAACTAAACATAACGCCAATCAAAACTCCAAGACTACCGAAAGCAATACCTAGAATAACAACACTCCCTACACCAATAAACCAATAGCAAAAGAAGACCAAAAACATCGGTGTTTGTGTGTCTCTAAACCCTCGCAAAATTCCAGCACAAACAACAATAATTCCATTAATTAATTGTACAATTGACATCCATTTCATAAAAAGTTTAGATCGCTCAATAAAAATTAAATTTTGATCGATTTCCCTGCTTGAGATTAAACGAACTAGTTGTTCATCAAAAAGGTATATAAAGAATAGAGAAAAACAACCGTAAATTAAAATCAAACCGATAGAAATAAAACAACACAAGGTAATTCGGTATATATCTTTTTGACCGACGGCAAGGGCAACCCTAGTAGTAGCAGCATGAGAAAAGCCTACGGGTAACATATAAAATATAGATAGCCATTGTAGTGCAAGTGAGAAAGCCGCTAGATCGTTTGCACTAATTCTCCCGAAGACCAATCCGGCAACCGCAAAAATAGCGTACTCTGAAACGATAACGAATCCGATAGGTATACCGAGAGAAATAATCGAAAAAAATAGTGGTAAGCTAATTTCTAGATTTTTTCTAGAAAAAAAGTTGAATTTATCATTAGCATGAATATAAATCATAAAAAATAGGATAACTACCATCAAAAAATTTGTTAGGCTTGTGCTTACTGCAGAACCAGCTACACCAAATGGAGGAATGCCGAACATTCCAAACATAAAAATGAAATTACCACAAGCGTTAACGAAAACACCGATTAAAGAGACAGAAACTAATAAAATTACACTCTCAACCGTCGTTAAGAAAACTCTCAAAATAATAAATAATAATGATGGCAGAAATCCTGGAACTAGATAGCGAGCGTAACTTTGAGCGATTTCAATTACATCAGCCTGTTGACCGAGAAGAATCAAACAGGGCTTCATAAATATCGCAATAATAATCATAGGAACAGCCATAACACAGGCTAAAATTATACCATGATTAAATATTCTAGTCAGATCTTCATTGCGAGATTCTCCTAAAGCTGTCCCCATTAATGGCGCGGTTGCCTGTAGAACTCCCATAAAAAAAAGAAAGAGTAAAAGTTCTAGTGAATTCACCAGCGAGCCTGCCGCTAAGGCTTCTGAGCCAAATCGTCCCATCATTACCGTATCGGTAACGCCGATCGCGATTTGGTTAAACTGGCTTAAACCAATTCCGAATCCTAAAAGTGCTGTAGCAGAAACTTCTTGAAAAATCAAAGTTAGATCAAAATTAAAACTGCGCTTGAACATAATAAATTGTAAGCAAACAAAATACAGATTCGAGAAAAAACGGAATATAGCAACATAATCCCATATATATTTCTCAAAAAAGGAGAAATATAAGTTGAACAAGAGATAAAAAATGAATTGTTAAATCATGTTCATATTTTTTGGAAAATATCTAAAATTTCATAGGTCATTGGAGGGCATTGATATGGTTTGCCCTGAATTGGGGTTCTATACACTTGGCGGAAACATGAATTTGATAGATCTAGTACTTGAGCTTTGGTAAGCAGATCATAACGATCCCAATCACAAAACATCTGAGTTCCTTGAGCCTCTCCCGCAAAATACACTCCATTATATTCAATTTGATGACCTTCTTTATTATAAAAATTAAATCGAATTACTGGAGTGTTCTCAATTCTTAAAAACTCAGTATTTGTTTCTTGGTGATGATTGATCTCTTCAAACTCTGGTAAAACGGACAGTAGCATACAAACAAAATATCCACCCGGCGCAACAATTTGCGAGGAGCGCTCGAGCAACCGAGTCATATCAACTAGTGAAACTGGAACAAAAAGAGAAATAACCACGTCAAACTGGCGTTCTGGCAACGATTTGGTGAAGTCTAGTAACTCAAAATTAATATTTTTTCCAATAGCTTCAGCTCTTTTTCTAGATATAGAAATAGACTCTTGATTACTATCATATCCAAAACATTCATAGCCAAAATCAGAAAGATACATTAAATTAACACCAGTGCCACTGCCCAACTCGCAAATTGTCCGAACATTACATTTACTCGAAAAAAAATCATGAATTAAACTGCATACACCTTGATGATCCCAATAGTGTCGTCGAAAAGCTTCAATATATTTTACACAATGCTCTGGATAAGAAATTTTCCAAGTGGTTTCCGGTCTAAATTCAAAATTACTCATTGTCTTCTCCAAAAGAAAATGTTCAAAAAAACAATTATTGAGAGATAAAATCGGCGATTGAAATCAAACTCATTTGAACTCCTAAAAGCGCTACCAAAGGCTGATTATTGGTCGAAAGAGTAATCAATGTATGTTCACCCTCAGAAGAAAAGGATAGCTGATCGAAAGTTAATCCCCCTCGAAGAACCAAGCGATCCAATCCATCTTCAAAATCGAAGATAATGTCCGCACCGAAACCTCCTGATTCAAGAATAAAACGATCTCGCCCGCTCCCCCCAGTGATAAAGTCGCCTCCAACACCACTGTCGATTAGATCATCTCCTGCACCACCATGAAGAAAATCAATTTGCATACTGCCAATTAAGGTATCATTTCCAGAATTTCCATCCAAAACATTGTTTCCATCTCCGCCATCAAGATAATCATCGCCATCTCCACCTACGAGGACATCACTTTCCCCCTCACCGTAAAGAGTATCATTACCTTCATCTCCTCGCAAAAAATCTCTTCCTTGCTCTCCGTTTAAATGATCACTACCCTTGCCACCGCTTAATGCATCATCGCCCGAACCACCAAATATTTTATCGTTTCCATTATCTCCACCGAGAAAATCATTATCTTCATTACCAAAAATTGTGTCATCTCCATCACCACCACTAATAAAATCACCAATTAAACTACCTTGAAGAAAATTATTTTGACGATTACCATCAATAAAATTCAAGAGTGGGAATTGGTTATTTGTTACATTAGATGAGCCTTGATTATTGGAATTGCTTTCAGAATAGGTTAATGAAGCAGGTAGGGTATTCAAAATTAAAAAATCATTCTCTGCAATAGAATTTGCCGGCACAAAAGGCAAAAATGCGAGCACTTGTCCGGTATTCCGAATTGAAATTACCGTATTGTTAAATATCGAAAAAACCGAGATGTCTTGAAATCTTAACCCACCACTTAACCCTATAGAGTCTACTCCATCTTGAAAATCAAAAATAATATTTGCTCCAATAATCGGAGCCAATACGAAGATATCGCGTCCGTTATCCCCCTCGTAGAAGTCATATCCTGCTTGATTGATCAATATATCATCCCCGTCACCACCTACAATAATATCGTTGTCAGCACCTCCAAATAATATGTCTCGACCATTATCTCCACGGAGAAAATCGTTTCCTTGATCGCCTAATATATAATCATCTTCTTCCTGTCCGCTTAAAAAATCATTACCCGCTCCTCCTTGAAGCCAATCTTGTCCGTCACCTCCATCAAGAAAATCATTTCCTTCTCCGCCGAATATCCGATCGTTATCTTCCTCACCTACTAAAAAATCATTACCCTCATCTCCGCGAATATAATCTTGCCCGGCACCTGAAAAAATTAAATCATTACCAGAACGTCCGAAAAAAGTGTTATTTTCGGCATTTCCAACTAAAAAGTCATTATTTGCGGAAGAGCGAAGAAGATCACTAGCTAAACTAGGTAGTAGTCGGAGAAGCCTATCTATAACTCTATCTCCAGTTAGTAGATCGTAAATTAAAAAAAGATTAGGTAAGGCACTCATACAAAACTAACTCCTTGACTTGACATATTGAAAAATTGATTATTTTTAAATTTAAGATAAGACGAAAGATTCGGTAATATTTGGTTCAAATTTTCGGCACTTCGCTTAATTTCAAGTAACTTATCTCTACCTGTATCATCATATTCTAAAATTGGTAAGCTTGTTTGTGGGTAACGTTCCATTCCAGCTAAAATACAAATATACGAATAATCGGGAAAACTTAACCCTACTAATTCTGGCGAGTTATACGGCCATCTAGCCTGCCATAAATCTAATTTATCCTGTAATGAATTAGGAATTTTCAATTCGTATTTATTTACTCGCCAAAAATTTGTATCTTCTCGCTGTGTCAAGCAATAATGCATTACGATAAAATCTCTAATTTCTTCATACTCTCTTTTCATAAGAGAATTATAAATTGCAATATTTGTTTCTGAAAAAGTTTTATCTGGAAAATATTGTAGCAAATGTTTTAATCCAGCCTCAATTAGATATATACCTGTTGATTCTAAAGGTTCAATAAATCCACTACTTAATCCAATACTGATACAATTTTTTTCCCAACTATTTTTTGTTCTACCCACTCTTAATTTTAAGTGTTTGACGTCACAGGTTTTATTATAATTTAAAACATTTTTTAACTCAAACTCAGCTTTAGATTCATTTAAAAAACTACTAGAGTATACATAACCATAGCTCGTTCTCGAAACTAATGGAATCGTCCACATCCATCCCGAAGTCAACGCTCTTGCTATAGTATACGGAGCGATACCATCAATTTTTTCGTTGTATGGATCTTCAGGGTCGTTGTGAACGGATAATGCTACTGCACTATCACATAATAAATTTTCGGAAAAAGATAAAAATGGTACTTTTAGAGCTTGATTTATCAATAGGCCTCGAAAACCCGTACAATCTATATATAAATCTCCTGCGACCCGACCATTCTCGTTTAATTCGAGATAATCTATATATCCACGGTGATCTATAGAGACATAATTTACATCATCAAGAATATGCCTAACTCCCAAAGAGATAGCTTTCTCTTGTAAATAGTTCGCTAAAAGTTTAGCGTCAAAATGATAGGCATATTCTAGTTTCCAATCAAATTCAGGTGTATCGTACAATTTGGGTGATTTTTTATTTTCACAAATTTTTATTGTTTCAAAACAATCAGAAAAACAAGATTTATCGCGTTCGTGAAGATTATTCCTCAACCAATAATGTAAAACTTTTGTGTCTGTCTTTTCTGTATAATACCATTGCCCTATAGGATGCCAAAATACATTATTTTTCGGTACTCCAGACCAATCAATAAATTTAATCGCTAACTTAAATGTAGCATTACACTTCGCCATGAATTCGGTCTCGGAAATACCTAAATTTTTAAATGTATTTACAATCGTAGGAATTGTGGCTTCACCAATACCCAGAATAGGGATCGTAGGAGATTCAATTAAAGTAATTTGGCAATTTCTTTCTTTGAGTTTATTTAATTTACTTTCAAGATACAATGCTGAAAGCCAACCGGCTGTTCCACCGCCAACAATAACAATTGTTTTAATTTTATCTGGATTAGCAGTCTTCATATTTTCCCTCCAACTATAGTAAAAGGCCAATTCAAGTCTGAATTGCATCACTGTCTGATCTACCTTTATAGAATACCTCATTCGGGGTACGATAGTCAAGACATTTTCGAGGACGATTGTTAATCAAGTTTACGGCTCTTTCCACCTCCTCTGGCTTAACGATTTTAAAATTCGTTCCCTTGGGGAAAAATTGTCTTAACAGTCCATTGGTATGCTCGTTTAATCCCCTCTCCCACGAATGATAAGGAGTAGCAAAATAAAAATCTGCTCCTAGTTTCTGACTCAACTCTTGATGTCCACAAAATTCTTTGCCGTTGTCACAAGTAAAGGTTTTTCTGGGTGCATCCCACTTAGGAATGAGCATAAATACTCAGAAGGCAGGAGCGATTGAGATAAGCACATCGCAGACGGAGAATAGGGGAAACATTCTCTCGTTTCCAGCTTGCTCCTGACAGCTTAACCCGAGCACCGACCTGT
>NZ_JADBVM010000032.1:0-5862 GCF_020244875.1 Microcystis sp. M44BS1 | reverse complement strand
TTTTGTACCAAGCTATGTACTACAAGAAGGATAATGCAAGGTTTTTGAAAGTCCCAATCCTATTTTCTTGCACTAACATCGGACTTTAACAGGTCAAAAGCTTTATTTTAAAAGGGTTTTACCATTATTCAGCAAGCCCTATTTATTCTCCCCCCGCAATGCGCACGAAGTGGTCTCCCCACACCCCACACCCTACACCCCACACCCCACACCCCACACCCCCCCTGCCCCCCCGATGTCGGGGGGGTTGGGGGGGTCACACCCCACACCCCACACCCCACACCCCCTTCTTCCCGCTCCCATGTCCTTAAGTGATCCCCGTCGCCAAAAACAATTAAAAACCCTAGTGGAAAAGCTGGGTTTATCAGCTGATGTCCCCGTCAGGTGGGATTTATTGGATTTAGCTCTAACTCATCCCAGTGTTTCCCGTGATAAGAATTATGAACAATTGGAATTTGTAGGCGATTCTGTGGTAAGACTCGTGGCGGCGGAGGTATTGTTAGAAACCTATCCAGAGGCGCTCGTGGGAGAATTTGCCGCCCTGCGATCGATGATGGTTAGCGATCGCACTCTGGCGGAATTTGCGGATCGCTACGGTTTCGAGCGTTATTTGTTGGTGTCAAGTAGTACGAGTATCGATCAAGCGGGGCGAATTTCCCGACTAGCAGATGCTTTTGAGGCGGTCTTGGGAGCATTATATCTTAGTACACAGACGATGGTTTTAGTGCGTTCTTGGTTAGATGAACCACTGCGGGAAAAAGCGGCCGAAATTCGTCGAGATCCGGCCCGCCAGAATTATAAGGATGCCTTGCAGGAGTGGACACAAGCAAAATACAAAAAACTGCCGCAATATTTAGTAAAAGAAATCAATGGTTTAGATCAAGAGCGTTTTTGTGCGGAAGTGTGGTTAAATGAGCAGAAATTAGGAGTGGGAACTGGCAGAAGCAAAAAAGCAGCGGAACAGGCAGCAGCTAAATCAGCTTTTCTAGAAGTGGTTAAAGGCTAAATGGGGGCATTTTTGCCTAACGGACGAATTGCCAGAGGCGAATTTTAAAATCATAATTACCACTAGCCAAATACTGCCCATCGGGACTAAAAGCTAGAGATTCCACCCAGTCGGAATTATTATCAAACCAGGCTAACTGTTTACCCGTCGTCACATCCCATAAACGCACACCGTCATTACTGGCACTAGCGAGAATTTGTCCGTTAGGATGGAGTGCGAGGGAACGGATTCGGGCTGTATGACCGATGAGGGTAAATAATAACTGATTATTGCTCGTATCCCAGATTTTAATCGTGCGGTCTAAACTACCCGTAATTAAATTTTTACCGTCGGGAGTGTATAAAAGCTTGCTAACCGCTTGGGGATGGGCGGAAAATTTTGATAAAAATTTGCCCTCGCGGATGTCCCAAAAATGTACCTCACCATTTTCATGACCACTAGCCAGGGTGACACCATCGGATTTCATTCCTAGGGAATAAACAAAATTACCCACCCAATTTAAACGATAGAGGGGACGGCGGGGGGGTTGCACTGTCCAGAGGCGAATTCCTTCCAAACCACCACTAATTAACGTTTTACCATCGGGAGTAACGGTGAGGGCGAGGACAGTATTACCGTGTTCGAGGGCAATTCCTAAATACTTGCCTTCCACCAGATTCCAAAAATTAATGGAACCATCTAAACCGCTACTAACTAATAATTTTTCGTTGGGAGTAATAGCTAAAGCTTTGACGCTGGTTCTTTGGGCGCGAGTTTGGGAAACTTTTTGACCTGTTTTTACTGACCAAATTCTCAGGAGAGGATCCGTATCACTACCACCAGCGAGAACAAATTGGTTATCGGGGCTGAAAATCACAGCATTAGGGGTGGATTGTTGCCCTTCTAAGGTTTTAGCGAGGGTAAGTCTGCCTAAACCTTCTACTAGGATAGTTTCTGGGTTTTTTTCGCCACTTTCAGCGGCGGGTTTAGGGGGGGCAATAGGACTTTGGGCCTGACTAAGCTGATGTTGCCCGATTGTCAGCGCGGTTAGGACAGTGACCACAATTGCCCCGACAAGTTTCTCCCCACCCATAAATCGGAATTTCATAAATTTACTTGAATATTAACAAATGAACGGTGCTATAGATTCTAGCCTTTGAGGGGATTGATTGCCAAGCAAGGTGGGATTTTTGAGCTAAGAAGGTCGATTTTTTTCGTTTTTCAGGGTTGGTAAAGCTACTTGACTCGATTGGGGCGGTAAATAATATCTCGCTGCTTCTTCTGTGTTGATTTGCTTGGTTTTTTGGCCCTGTTGCCACCGGGCGAAGATAGCGATCGCCATAATCGTTGCCCCTAAAGATAGCAGTGTCCATCTTTGTCCTAGAACCCCGATGATGACATCTACTGCCGCTACGGTAAAGATAAAGCTAGTTATTGGTTCTTGACGGTAAGCTTTCTTGAGAAAACGCGGCCAGAGGAGATTACTCATTTTATCTATTATTTCTACGGTTTCGATAATTCCAGCTTATCCTAAATAGTTGGACAAAGGTAAAGTTAACTGTGGAGTCAGGAGTCAGTAGCCGGTCGTCAGTAGCCGGTCGTCGGTCGTCAGTAAGAATTGCGGCAATTTACATTTCTTAAGATAGACAACAGAATTTAAGTAGGTGGGTGGAATTAAATATAAGATGAACGTAGGTTGGGTTGAAGCATGAAACCCAACGCCCGATTATGTTACGCTACCGCTAACCCATCCTACAAATAATTGTGCCTCCCTACTTATGTCCGACTACTTATCATCCTAAAAAATGTTGTTGATCGGGTGATGGGGGGTTTTTCAGTGAACAGTAATCAGTAATCAGTAATCAGTAATCAGTGAACAGTATATCTCCTGCAAAAATCAAAAATCTTCCGTTAGGCAAGGATAATTCGAGACAGGAGGATAAAAAAGACAACAGACAGCTATCAAAACCATAAAACCTAAGATTATGCCAAATTTATCTTAATTTTTAGATATTTTAACCCGATAGCGGCTTGATAACTGACTTTTGCAGGAGGTCTAGTAAACAGTGAACAGTAAACAGTAAGGCCGAATAATATTAGGGATTCTACTGCTGAACTCCCAATACTCATCACCGGAGAATCCGATCCTTTAACAAATACAAAGAGACGATACCCCCTCAAAACCCGTTGATAGGATTATGGTAGTGACCGAAATCAACTTTTAAGAATCTATAACAGGCTTTTTGTCCACTATTATCTAAATAACGGACAAAAAGCCTGTTATATGCACTTTTTCTCGGTATTATCATGACCTATCCTCTCTACGTCGCTTTTATTTGGCATCAACACCAACCCCTCTACAAATCCTGTCAAACTCGCACCGATGCTTCGGGACAATATCGCTTACCCTGGGTGCGACTGCATGGGGTGAAAGATTATCTCGATTTAATCCTGATTCTAGAACGTTACCCGAAATTACACCAAACAGTCAACCTTGTCCCCTCTTTAATCCTGCAATTAGAGGATTACGTCAATGGACTAGCTATAGACCCCTATCTTGCTCTCACCGTCACCCCAGAAGCGCAATTAACCCTGGCACAAAAACACTTTATCCTTGAACACTTTTTCGATGCTAACCATCGTACCCTGATCGATCCGCACCCCCGTTACGCCCAATTATACGCACAGCGTCAAGAAAACGGTCATAGTTGGTGTATTAGCCATTGGAATCTGCAAGATTATAGCGATCTCTTGGCTTGGCATAACCTCGCGTGGCTCGATCCTATCTTTCACAGTGACCCGGAAATCGCTACTTGGTTAGAACAGGGAAAAAACTTCACTTTAAGCGATCGCCAGCGAATTATCTCCAAACAGCGTCAAATTCTGCGTCGCATCTTGCCGCAACATCGGTTAATGCAGGAAACTGGACAACTAGAAATCATTACCAGTCCCTACACCCATCCGATTTTACCCCTGCTGGCCAACTCGGAAGCCGGCCGGGTAGCGGTGCCAAATATGACCCTTCCTCGCCAATATTTCCACTATCCTGAAGATATTTCGCGCCATCTCCGGAAAGCTTGGCAAATCTATATCGATCGCTTTGATAAACAACCTCGAGGACTTTGGCCCTCGGAACAATCCGTTAGTCCCGCAATTCTCCCCGCAGTCGCTAAACAGGGTTTTCAGTGGTTATGTTCCGATGAGGGGGTGTTAGGTTGGTCCCTGGGACATTACTTTCATCGCGACGAAAAGGGCAATATTAGCGAACCGGAATTGCTTTATCGTCCCTACCGTCTGGAAACTAGCAACGGCAATTTATCGATGGTTTTCCGCGATCATCGTCTCTCGGATCTGATCGGATTTAGCTATAGTGGCATGAAAGCGCAAGAGGCCGCTACAGACTTAGTTAAACACCTAGAAGCGATCGCCGAACAACTGAAAACCAACGCAGAAACCACGACGCTAGAAAAACCCTGGTTAGTTACCATTGCGCTAGATGGCGAAAACTGTTGGGAAAACTATCATCAAGACGGTTTACCCTTCCTAGAGAACCTTTATCAACTTTTAAGCGACCACCAAGCGATCGAATTAGTCACCGTCTCGGAATATCTCGATCGCTTTCCGGCTAATGCTAAAATCCCTGTCAATCAACTTCATAGCGGCTCTTGGATCGATGCCAATTTTACCACTTGGATCGGCGATCCCGCTAAAAATAAAGCTTGGGAATATCTAATTTTAGCCCGTCAAACCCTCGCTAATCACCCGGAAGCGACGGAAGATAATAACCCCGACGCGTGGGAAGCATTGTATGCAGCGGAGGGTTCCGATTGGTTTTGGTGGTTTGGTTATGGCCATTCCTCCAATCATGACGCAATTTTTGACCAACTTTTCCGTGAACACCTGATCGCTCTTTATCAAGCTTTAAATGAGCCAATTCCCTCCTATTTGCTCGAACCGGTGGAAGAACACGGAGATAAACAAAGTAATCGTCCGCTGGCTTTCATTCACCCCATTATCGACGGTTTTGGTGACGAACAGGATTGGGATAAAGCTGGACGGATCGAAATTGGTGGCGCCAGTGGTACAATGCACCGGACTTCCTTAGTACAAAGGCTCTTTTTCGGTTGGGATCACCTCAATTTTTATCTGCGTTTCGATTGGAAACCGGGGGCAGAATTAGGCAAAGATATCCCCGCAGAAGTGCATTTATATTGGTATTATGATGAAGTGCATCGTCTGCAAAGTCCAATTCCCCTAGCAGATATTCCCCCTCGATCGCCCCTCGATTACGGTTATCATCATCATCTAGGAGTTAATTTAATTACGGAATTTACTTGGTTAGAAGTCGCTCAAGAATATTTTACTTGGCAACGAATTCCTAGTAGTGCCAAAGCTTCTTTTAATCAATGTTTGGAAATTGCTGTCCCCTGGGAAGGATTACATATTGAACCCGATGCTCGTCTCCATTTAATCGCAGTTTTAGCCAATCAAGGTCAATACTATGATTTCCTCCCCGTTGAAGAATTAATCTTCCTGCAAAGACCTTAAATTAGTAATCAGTGATCAGTTATCAAACGTCAGCAAACCCTAGTTAAGTACCTAAGCAAAATTAAAATAAGGCTTTTGACCTGTTAAAATCCGATGTTAGTGCAAGAATATAGGATTGAGACCTTCAAAAACCTTGCATTATCCTTCTTACAGTATATAAACTGGTACAAAAAAAGAGGGCAACAAAGCCTGGGTGGTGATTCGGTAGTAGTGATGGCGGCTTAATCCTTTGCCAGCTGTGCGTTGTAGTCATGGATAAAATACCAAACAGCCCCAACGTGATTCTCCATTTTTTTAGAGAAAGATAGACTCTCTCTCACCAGCCGAGA
>NZ_JADBVM010000319.1:0-5869 GCF_020244875.1 Microcystis sp. M44BS1 | reverse complement strand
TTCCGCAGTCGCTTTGGACATTTGCACTGCTAAAACACTCAAATAACTTAGTATCGCTAGATCGTAAGCCAAGAGAAACCGCAATTCCTGGTAAAATTCTCCCGTGATTAAATAAACGAAAATTGCCACTGTCAGCGTGAATAGAAACCGGTTGATGGGAGAAGTCAGCCGAAAAATCATTTTTTGCTTGGCGGTCATTTTTAAGAGCCTTGATTTTCACAGATATAGTTTAGTTGAAACGGTATGGGTTTCTCAGGATAGCCTAGCAGTCAATTCTCCGGTGAGGGCAGTAAACTGGCCCCTCTCTTCCCTTCGGGTAAAAATTCTCGATCGAATTGGCAATTTAGTCCCAGACAAAGCCTAATCAGTGGCGCTGCTCGTACCTGAAATAGAGACTGCGAGCCTGTATTTTGGAACTTTTAAAGGTATTTGCGATATTTTTTCAATCGAGCTTCTCCAATAACGGCTAGGCGCTGGACATCGGCAAGGTATTGCTCCAACTCAGCGATCGCCTGCCTTTGCCCCGCTGCCAACTCTTGCCATTGTGCCTCAGACTCTGGGGTTTTGGGGAACGCCACCAGCGCACCACTGCCGGTGCTGGCAGCGCAATCTATGGTTGCTGGACTGTGGACGTACCACCGCCTCAGCCAAGCTGAACCGATCGCTGCCACCGGCTGTAAGGCGGCGAGGCGATCTTCTAGTTTCTCGATCGATTCAGCCTGCTCTTGACACTGGCGCTGCCAAGAATTGACGGGTAAGGCTTCCAGCTGCCGATAAACTAAAGTTTGGCTCGTTATCTCTTTTAGAGGATTTTTATCATCTTTACTTTCTCCTAGCTGGGGACTGATCACTGTTTGGTTCTGTCCCATCTTTGCATCGGCCAGATTTTCCCTCACCGGCAATTTTTCTTCCGGGGGACGGGGAACTTGTTTTTCCGCTTTGAATTCGGCTTTCTGGGGGACTTCTGCCCCTGGGTTCGCTGAAGCTGCGGCCTTGCCGATCGCGGTTGCCAGTTCTTGCTCTAATTGCGCGGGAGAAATTTTCCCTTCAGCAAAGGTGACAATGATTGAGTTAGCCAAGGGGTTGATGCGGACGCTGGTAACGCCTTCTAGGGCGGCGATCGCTCCCTGGAGAATATTTTGTCCTGTTAGGTTTTGGCGCAGGGAAGGGACGCGCAAGCGGATTCGCCCAGGAAGTGAGCTAACCACTTGATAGGAGATTCCGGGGGTAGCATTTGCGGAAAATTCAGACGTGCCACCAAATACCATAATAATTTAGCCAATAAGCATTGACAATAGGAACTTTATCATCTTTTACAGTAGATTTATTGAGACTCCCTTGGCTGAAAGCCGAAGGGATTGCAGAGGTCTTGAAAAAGCGGGATAAATCCCCGCTGCTCGCCAAGACATTGACTGCGAATTCTTTGAGCGCGACGACGCAATGGTGTCCCAAATATCCTAACCCACAGACTAAAAATTGCTCTAGTTTTAAGTTGCCATTACTGAAGTTAGGAGAGTTCACATTTCCCTGCGACTAATTTTTAGTTTCTGGTAAAAACTGAATGATATGTTTTCTAAATTCGTCGGCGACTTCTTTGGCCTCTTCTAAATACTTTTCATAGCGATGGGGATCTTTTAAAATATTAATTCCCCCTTGATTAAAGTCTTTTTTTTCTGCCCATTCTCGGGCAATTTCTTCAATGGGGTCGCAACAGAGATGAAGTGCCTTCTCAACGATTAGCTCTTTCAAATGTTCGTGCATATATTCCCGGGTCATTGTCGAACTCCTCCTTGATACTTTCCTTGAGATTTTAAAGGAGGGGGCTAAGAAAATGCCCCCCTACAAAATTGCAGTTATCGAGTGGGTTTCTCGATCGGTCAATTAGGGATTAGGATTGGGATGTTTCCTCTACGGAAGGGATTTTAGTCGTATTTCTTGCCACCTCTGTTTCCGCTTTCGCTTCCGCCACTAAATCTTGCCAAGATTGACCGGCTTCGGCAAAAGTAGCTTGCAGTTTTTCACTAGCTTCCATCCCTAATTTGATACCGCTTTTGGCCGCATTGCGACCTGTATCTGTAATGGCTTTGCCGGTCTGGGGACTAACTAAACCAACTAGGGAACCCAATACTAAAATTGCGACGACTCCAACACCGCCAATAACCAGTAATTCTTCCATAAAAACCTCCTGAATGAGTTGTTCACTATTAACTGTCTATTTTTCGCTAGTTGCCTTAGCTTTTTTAGCGGTTCTGATTTCGGCCTGTGCTTCCGCTACCAGATCGTTCCAGGATTCGCTGGCCTCAGCCAGATAGGTTTGCACGGTGTCAGCGGCTTCTGCGCCCCACTTGATTCCCTGTTTGGTCATGTCGCGCCCTGTTTCGGCGACCTTTTCCCCAGTTTCAGGGTTGCTTAAGGCCCCAATAGCGGGAGCGATCGCCAGTGCCGCCAAACCAACCCCTAGGGCGAAAATCGGTTCAATACCTAATAAAAATTCCATGAGACCTCACAAATTTGCTCGATTTTGGATTTTGTTTGACTGTTAGACGTTCGCCGCATCTCGATAGGTCGTCTTCTCGCCACCGAGGGCCGGGCGCAAGCCGTTCAGTCCGGCTAAAATAGCCGAACCATTATTGATGATAATCGCTAGGAGCGGATCGAGGGCAAAGAGAACCCCCACCGCCAGCGCCCCAAAGTTAGGAATGCCGACAATTAAGGCATTTTGGTAGATAATGTCCATCACTTCCTTGCTGATCCCGATCGCATGGGTCAAGCCGCTGAGATCGTTATCCATCAGTACCACGTCGGCAGTTTCCCGAGCGATATCGCTCCCTGCGGCAAAGGAAATCGAGACATCGGCATAGGCAAGGGCGGCGGAGTCATTAATGCCATCGCCGATGAAGGCAACGGTTTTCCCTTGCGCTTTCAGTTGCTGCACCACTTCTACCTTCCGTTCTGGGAAAGCTTGGGCGTGGACTTCATCCCCGCGCATTCCTAACTCTTGGGCCACCGCATCCGCTACCTGCTGCACATCGCCGGTGAGCATATGGGTGCTGATTCCTTGCTTGTGTAACTCAGCAATTACCCCAGGGCTTTCGGTGCGGATCGGATCGGCATACATGATAACGCCAATTAGGATGCCATCCCGGGCCACATAGGCCAGAGAAACGCCTCCCGTCTTAAACTGCTCACTGGCACTAATGTCGATTCCTTCCGTTTTCATAAAGCGGCTGCTCCCCACCAGTAGCTGCCGCCCTTCGATTTGGGCAACGACTCCCAAGCCAACCCGATAATCCCACTCCTCGCAGGTTTTCGTTGCCGTCCCCTGTTGTTGGGCCTGTTGGACGATGGCATGGGCGACGGGGTGGCTCAACCCCTGTTCCGCCGAGGCCGCCAGACAGAGAATTTCTGCCGGAGTAACTCCCTCGGCGGTAACTTGAATGTCGGTGACGGAAGCATTGCCCTGGGTCAGGGTTCCCGTCTTGTCAAAGACGACGCAATCGACTTTTGCTAACATTTCGATCGCCCGGCCGCTGCGGATGTAAACGCCGGTCCGGGCAGCGTAGGTTAATCCCGCTAAGACGGCGGTGGGGACAGATACGCGGATGCCGGTGCCGAAGTCGAGGGTGATAATGGCCGTTGTCCGGGCTAAATCTCCCGTGAAAGCAAAAATGCCGGCCCCAATCAGTAGGGTGGGCAGCACGGCAATGTTGGCAAATTTGGCGGCATAGTTTTCTACGCGAGTATCATGGACAGGAGCGGCTTTCATCAGTTCCACGACTACCCCGGCGCGGGTATTATTCCCCGTCCTTTCCACGAGAATTGCCAATTGTCCTTCTACTAACAGGGTGGAAGCATAGACCTCATCATCTACTTCCCGGTGGACGGGAACCGATTCTCCCGTCAGTTTCTGTTGGTCAATTAATCCCTGTCCCCGGATAATCTTGCCGTCAATCGGGATTAAGTCTCCCGGATAGACGATGACGATATTACCGGCTTCTACCTCTTTGAGGGGAACTTGTACTTCTGTGCCGTCCTGTTCGATCCAGGCGTATTTGCCCAAACTGTCCAGTAAATCTAGGGTCTGGCGTTCGCTGGAGCGAGCGGTGACATCGCGAATTACTTCCCCAGATTCGATCAAACTGATCATGAAGGCGGGGGGGATGAAATGGCCCTGGGCGGCGCTGAGGGTGATGGCAAGGGAGTCGAGGAAATCGACGGTCAATTGTTTTTCTTCGCTGATGGCTTGCCAAGCTCGACCGTAGGCGGGCAGACAGGCGGCTAAAATTAACCCCCCAACGAGCAAGGGGGGCAGTTCTAGGGGAAAGGCGACAAGAGCGAGGGCTAAACTGGCAGCCGGAATGCCCAACCGCTCCCAATAGTTAATTTCGTGGGATGTTGGTGCTGTCGCTGCCTTGGTGGTTAGGAGATAGCCGCGATCGGCCTCTTCCATCGAGAGTAGGATATATTCCCGTAGTTGTTCGGGGGAAATTTCCTCGTAATTGTATTCAATAATCAGGGATTCAGCCGCCTCATTGCAGCGAACTTGTCCGATGACATTACTATCCTCTAATATTGCCACTAAGTTGCTGGCATAGTCAGGATCGTAACCCAGGCGCTCGATCTTGACCCGCCAGCGTCCTTCGAGGGAGTGAAGGAGTTGATAGTCTTGGGAAAACTTGACCCGAGCTACGTCGAAGGGTTCGTGAGCTTTGGGGACAATTGCCGCGGTTTCGTTAAGTATGTCCGGTTGGACAATTACTTTTTCTGTAGTGTCTGTGAAGGTCATCTTGATGGGTGTTGGTTAGTATATGCCTGACACTGGCATCAACCATTTTTTATTGTCAGGAGGGAAGACGGGGAATCAACCCGGAACTCGTGTCTGCAAGCAGGCTGTCTGTACTTCGTCGAGATTAGTGGCAAACCCCAGTATAGTTGACATTACCGTGCTGAAGTTTAAAGACGCGATCATTGTTGTCTAAACTAAAGCTTAGAGGAGTACCAGCTTGACTCTTGCCTTTAAAGGTATTATTGCCCTGATAGGTTGTTAGAGCAAGACCCACGGGTTGCATTTGTGGGGGAGTGGCCGCTCCAAAGGCATCAATCGTGATAGATTGATGTTCTTTGTCGATAACCACCACCTCTCCTTCGGCAATGTCTGTCACTGATTCCACTATGGTTACGGCAACGGGCCGTTTTCTCTGGATCGATGCGTTATCAATGACAGAGGTATAAAAATAGATTTTCGTTCCTTTGTCTGTCTTCCCCCTAGCAACGCAGAGAATGCCATTTCCTAGACTGGGTGCTTCGGCTAAAACAGGCTTAATGGGCAAGCTGGGCAAGGAAAGCAAGGCTGCAGCCGCTAAGAGGGCGGCTTTGTTAGGAATTTTTAACATTTTTCGGCAAGGGGTAAATTAACTTTTGGTCATTGTACTAAAAAAAGTGAAATTTTGCCAGAGTTTTGAGGCGGATCGATTTTTTTCCTCACCGGGTAGTAATACCAAATCCTGTTATTAAAGACTGATTATTTATTACCCCTTTTGCCTCTTGACTGTCCTGATATGGGATCTTCTAGGTTCTGTGCGATAAGTTTAACTTACATAGGATCGATCAATCTTTGTGTCCTTTGTGTCTTTGTGGTTCGTTCCACCCCCTCGCTAGGAGGAATGTATCTTAGAATACATTTTGCCCACCAAACCTAAGAGAGCCTGATATGTAGCCGCCTATAGTTAGTAAAAGTATAGTCAAATATAGACAGACTGAATTCCATTTCAGAAATTCCCTTCACTTTTACTTCGAGAGATTGATTCTCCTTGGGTGAACTACGCACCTCTCTATCCCATAGCAGTTAAACGCATTTGGGAATGCTTTT
>NZ_JADBVM010000318.1:0-18705 GCF_020244875.1 Microcystis sp. M44BS1 | reverse complement strand
TAAGTATAACACAGTTTACCTACAAATGGTAGAATTAAAATCGTGCTTCGCAGTCAATATCCTGGTCGGATTTCATCCCCCGCAAAGGTTGATGTCTTGTCGAAAAATTTAGCGGGGGCATTCATCCGACATTTTAGGTAACCGAATTAGCCCAACTCGACTGCGATTTTATCCTTCCCTCCCGCACTCACCATATCGACGGTTTGACATCCTCACAATCAGATTAGAATACGGATAAAAAATTTTGACTTTGCTGGTATCAGATGCGAGTTTTTCTGCCGATTCTCTGTTTATGTCTAGGAATAGGGGAATTTTTCCTCAATCCCCCCATTAGTCCCGTCAATTCCCTTCCCGCAACCACGGTAACTCGAACAGAAACCCGTTTGCTGCTGAATTTAAAAAAAAGACGGGTTTTTGTTTACCAAGGACAGAAAATAATCGCTTCTTACCCAGTGGCGATCGGTCGTCGGGGTTGGGAAACCCCAACGGGAGAATTTAGGGTGATTCAGATGGTGCGGGAACCAGTCTGGGAACATCCTTTCACCGGGCAACTGGTGCCATCGGGAAAAAACAACCCTTTAGGGGCGCGTTGGATCGGATTTTGGACCGATGGCGCCAATTTTATCGGTTTTCACGGTACACCGCAAGAAAATCTCATCGGCCGGGCCGTCTCCCACGGTTGCGTCAGGATGCGCGATCGAGATATAAAGGCTTTATTTGAAAGGGTAAAAATCGGCACTTCGGTGATAGTAATCGCTCAATAAGTAGGGTCTGCTGAAAAAGTTTCTTGGTGAGGTTAGGAGTCTGTCGTCGGTCGTCAGCAGTAATTTAGATAGTCAAGAGTTTAAAATGAGAGAAACTAAGCCAAGAGGATAAGCGGTGAATATTATTGAACTAATCGGGATCGTGGCGGGAATATTAACCACTGTCTCCTTTTTACCCCAAGTGATTAAAACTTGGCGTTATCGTTCGGCTAAGGACTTGTCCCTAACTATGTTTATTTGCTTTTGTCTGGGGGTTTTTCTTTGGCTAATCTACGGGATTTATATGAGCAGTAAACCGATTATTGTCGCTAATTTTGTTACTTTTATCTTAGCGGGGACAATTCTCTATTTTAAGATTAAATATGATTAAAACAACTGACAATCCCTTGCCTCCCTATTTGCTCACGTCATGACAATTCTACAATTTATCCCCACATCTAGCCACGGAGAGCGGATTTTTAGGTTAATTTATCTCAAATGTCGGGGTGAAGACCCTCAGTTTTACTGATGGGATGAAACCGTTCGGCTGAACTCACGGCCGAAGCCCCGACCAACCTAGAACAGCACTTCGACAAGCTCAGTGACACGAAGCACGATTAAAGGTCTAAAAGTCCTATCGAACAATGTTTTTAGATTTATTCAGCCAACCCTATCTAGGGTGTTTTTGAGACTTTTTCCATCTATATATAATATAGCCAATTTATATCATCTCTTTGTCCATATTCTTGTAATGCCCATTCATTAAACACTTTTAACAAACTCTGCCATTTAACTCCCATCATTACCCTTCTAATTGTTGAATAGGATGGGACTCTTTCTGGAATTATGTTAAATTCTTGACTGAGCCTGTGCCGATTATTTTTAGCAAACTCTCCTAGCTCTCTATAACTTAAGTATCCTAGCATTGTTCCCAGTATTATTACTACTAATACTATCCATAAAGGGTGTCTTTTTCCTTGATCTTTCCGAAAGTCCTTGACTTGTTTCAGTTTTTCTATTAAGCTCAACATATATTTTAAAGGTTGGCGGTCACTTCTCATTTTACAAAGACAGTGATCGCTTTTACTTTTGATATTCTGATGGGAGAATGAAATAGCCCTACGTTGACGCGACCACCCTAAAAAAGTGGCGTGGTGAGGAATCGCCGTCCGTTTTACGCCGGCGAGGATGTCAAATGATCGAGTTAAACCTGAGCATCAAGATTCTACCATGGAGATCGAACGTCTTAACGCCCTTTCCGATAATTATATTTTCCTCCTCTACGATCGAGCGCAAAAAATCGCAGCCGTGGTGGATCCGGCGGAACCTGAACCCGTTTTCAGGCGATTAGAGGCTTTACAGGTGGATTTAGTCGCTATTTTCAATACCCATCACCACGGCGACCATGTGGGGGCTAATCAGGCTTTAATTAATCGTTATCCCCATCTTTGTGTTTATGGGGGAAAGGAGGATCGCGGTCGCATTCCGGGGCAGCAGCTGTTTTTAGCGGAGGGGGATCGGGTGGAATTTGCCGGTCGCTCGGCCGAGGTTTTCTTTGTCCCCGGCCACACTCGCGCTCATATTGCCTACTATTTTCCCCCAGTTAACCCCGGAGATTACGGCGAGTTATTCTGTGGCGATACCCTGTTTTCGGGGGGTTGTGGTCGTTTATTTGAGGGAACACCGGGGCAAATGGTGGCTTCTTTAACTAAATTGCGATCGCTGCCTGACCAGACCAGGGTTTGGTGCGCTCACGAATATACGTTAAATAATTTAAAGTTTGCCTTGACAGTTGACCCTAATAATGCTGCTCTGCAACAGCGTTATCGGGAAGTGGAGAAAAATCGCGCCCAAGATCTTCCCACGATTCCAGCAATTTTGGGGACGGAAAAGCTGACTAATCCTTTTTTGCGTTGGGATAGTCCCGCTTTGGCAATGACCATGGATAGCAACGAACCAGTACAAGTGTTTGCACGGCTGCGGGGGAAAAAAGATAATTTTTAAGTGGTAGCTAAGTAGGTAGGTGTTAAAAACTGTCAAAACCCCCCTTATTAAGGGGGGTAGGGGGGATATCCCCTGATTAAGGGGGGTAGGGGGGATATCCCCTGATTAAGGGGGGTAGGGTTGATTGATGGTAGGGTTGATTCATGAATCAACCCTACTAGGGGGTAGGGGGGATCAAAGGCAAAATCTATCTCTACAAGCTCAAAGGTTGCGGATCTAACTTCAAATCGGCAAGACTGACATCACCGTGACCATTTACCGCCACCTCTAGGGGCAAATTGCCGTGATAAGCTTGGATTAACAGGTTTTTTAAGTCCTCGATCAGGGGATAACGGGGATTGGCTCCAGTACACTGATCATCGAAAGCTTGTTCAGCTAAATGGTCTAATTTGGCCATAAATTCGGCTTCACTTTCGGGAATTACCTCTTTAATACTGGCCGGAATACCGATTTCCCGTTTTAAACATTCGATCGCTAATACCAATCTTTCCACACTTTCGGTCTCGCTTTCTCCTCCCAATCCCAGGGAATGGGCGATCCTGGCATAGCGCCATTTTACGTTAGGATATTTGTACTGAGAGAAGGTGGCCTGTTTAAAGGGGGCATCGGTGGCATTATAGAGGATGACGTGGGAAATCATCAAAGCATTGGCCAGACCGTGGGGAATGTGGAAAATTGCCCCCAATTGGTGAGCCATGGAGTGACAGATGCCTAAAAAGCCATTGGCAAAGGCCATTCCTGCCATTGTCGCCGCGTAATGGACTTTTTCCCGCGCTTTCGGGTCTTTAGCTCCGTTATGATAGGAACTGGGCAGATATTTAAACAGCAGTCGGATGGCATCTTGAGCAAGAGCATTAGTATATTCTGAGGCTAAAACCGAGACGTAGGACTCAAGAGCGTGAGTTAAAGCGTCAATTCCGCCGTAGGCTGTCAATTTTTTCGGCATATTCAGCACTAATTCCGGATCAACAATTGCCATGCTGGGAGTTAGGGCATAATCTGCCAAAGGATACTTAATATTATTACGGCGATCGGTCACGACGGCGAAGGGAGTCACTTCCGATCCTGTTCCCGAAGTGGTGGGAATACACACCATCAGAGCTTTTTCGCCTAAAGGGGGCAATTCATAGACTCGTTTGCGGATATCCATAAAACGCATGGCCAAGCTCTCGAATTCTATCTCTGGATGCTCGTAGAGTAGCCACATGATTTTAGCCGCATCCATGGGGGAACCACCACCGATAGCGATAATTACATCGGGATTGAAGGTATTAATCACGCTTAAACCGCGTTCGACGGTTTCCAGGGAAGGATCGGGTTCCACATCATAAAAGATATTAACCGTGATGCCGATTTCTTCTAAAATTTCCTGTAAAGGTGCGGTAACTCCTAGGTCGAAAAGAGGTTTATCGGTGACAATAAAGGCCCGTTTTTTGCCGGCTAATTCCCGAATAGCGATCGGTAATGACCCGTATTTAAAATATACTTTTGGTGGTACTCGGAACCAAAGCATATTTTCCCGGCGCTCGGCCACGGTTTTAATATTTAATAGGTGGGTAGGTTCGACGTTTTCACTGATGGAATTACCGCCCCAAGTGCCACAACCGAGGGTTAAACTAGGATCGAGACGGAAGTTATAGATATCACCGATCGCACCTTGGGAGGAAGGGGTATTAATTAATACCCGGGCCGTTTCTACGTTGTCTTCAAAGCGTTTAATATGTTCCCGATTTGAGGGTGCGGTATAAAGCACGGCCGTATGACCTCGACCGGCAAATAAGACCAGTTTTTCGGCTTTTTTTACCCCATCTTCAAAGTCTTTTGCCCGGTACATGGCTAAAATTGGCGAGAGTTTTTCGTAGGAAAATGGTTCCTCTAAGCCAATATTTTCCACTTCTCCGATTAGTAAGCGGGTATCTTCGGGAACAGAAATTCCAGCCATGTCGGCTAATTTTTCTACCGGTTGACCGACGATATCGGGGTTGATATGACCATCTTTTAGGAGAATCCCGACGACTTTTTGCCTTTCTTCGGGGGAAAGAAGATAGGCCCCGCGATCAATAAATTCCTGTCGAACTTCTTCATAGATGCTATCGACAACGATTACCGATTGTTCGGAGGCGCAAATCATGCCGTTATCGAAGGTTTTACTGAGAATAATCGAGGAAACGGCCATTTTTATGTGAGCGGTTTCGTCAATTAAAGCGGGGGTATTGCCGGCACCGACTCCTAAGGAAGGTCTTCCCGAAGAATAGGCCGCTTTTACCATACCGGGACCGCCGGTAGCGAGGATTAAATTAATGCAGGGATGTTGCATTAATGCTTGGGAAAGTTCCACCGATGGCTGATCGATCCAACCAATAATACCAGCCGGTGCGCCCGCTTTCACGGCCGCTTCCAAGACTATTTTGGCCGCTGCGATCGTGCAGTCTTTGGCTCGCGGATGGGGGGAAAAAATGATGCCGTTGCGGGTTTTCAGGGCAATTAGGGCTTTAAAAATGGCTGTAGAGGTAGGATTTGTGGTGGGTACGATCCCCGCTAAAATGCCCACGGGTTCGGCGATTTTTTGCAATCCAAAGGATTTATCTTCTTCGATAATGCCGCAGGTTTTGCTGTGTTTATACTTGTTGTAGATGATTTCTGAGGCAAAATGGTTTTTAATCACTTTATCCTCTATTACTCCCATCTCTGTCTCTTGTACGGCCATTTTAGCTAGGGGAATGCGAGCGTTGTTGGCTGCTAATGCCGCTTTTTTGAAGATAAGATCTACTTGTTCTTGGCTATAGTTGGCAAATTGTTGTTGAGCTTTTTTTACCTGTTGAATCAGTTCTTCTAGCTCTTGTCTATTGGTAACTGTCATAACAATTTTGTGGATGAAATTAGACATTTTATTTTCTTATAGCGTTTTTCGGCAAGGGATTCACTTAATCTTGGGATTTTCTTTATAGTTTCCTAAGAATTGGTATTATAGGATACTAATCCTAAATCCATTGAGCATAGGTAACATATCAGGACAGGCACTCATGCAAGAGGCACTCATGCAAAGGGGAGAATAAATAATCAGTTTTTAATAACTGGATTTAGTATAAATTAGGATTGACCAGTACCTAGAAAAAGTTTGAGGACAGAGACTCAATGATCAAGTTACCAGAAATTCAAGCTGGTGTTCGAGAAGCTGGTTCTATTCCGCGCTCCTTGAGTGAAAAGTTTAAAGTTGATCACAGCTTGGCAACGGATTCAGGGTGAGATTCAACATCAAACTAGGATATCTCTAAACTCTAGAAAATCAATATCTTCAGAGCCACCGAATCAAAGAGAATTAAATCACTCAATTTTGATGGTGTTTTGAATAATTAATCTAAACCCAGTTTCTTGGCGAAATTTTTCCATCCTCTCCTGTTGTGAAGTCTGAAAGTTAGGCTTTTTGTTATTAGCAATGTAGGCTTTTCTGGACGAATAATCCTCTATACCATGATTTTCAATAAATACCCGAATTGTGTTTCTTAGTTGCTCTTCTCCGTCTCCTACCCACCCCGAATTTTTCCCCTTTCGTTCTTTTAATTCTACAAAAATCAAACAATTAGCATAGGTCAGCATTCCATCACAGCCTTTATCCATACCACTACCATCGACTTTTCTAATTTCAATACATTTATCAATAGCGGTAAATGTCACTTCAATTTCTTGAGAGTTTTCCACAATAGCAATCCAATCACTGGGATTTTCTGTATCTAAATAAGCGGGAGTTTCTGGGGGAAATGGCGGATCACAAATTCCAAATTCATGCCGATGGGTTTGACTCTGACATTTTTTATCAAAGAAATTTATCTTCATAACTGTTCTTCGATTTCTAGTAAATCATCAAAAAGCTGATTTGTCTCTCCCAGGGAAAGATTGAGATAATTTTCATCAGAAGGTAAACCATTATATGTAGCAAGTTCTCGGATTTCTCCTTGCTCTGTTAATTCATATACAATAGCATCTTCTGCCGCTATACAAGAGGCTTTTGGGACAATTTGGTTGAGCTTTTCTTGGAGATAATCGGCGTTAGAAATCGCTGATGATAGGATTTTTTTGATAACTTTATCCGCTTTGATAGCTAGGGTTAGATCGTTGATAATATAAGGACTATGAGTAGTCAAAATTAGTTTATTTCCCTGGGTTAAATTAGCAAATTCAAATAATTTATATAAAATCTTTCTCTGAGATTGGGGAAATAGATTCTGCTCGATTTCTTCCACAATATTTACAAAACACTCATTGCGGTATTTAGAAGATAACACTTCTAGTGCTGCCCTTTTTAGGTCATCGGAAAGATTATCATTAGAGAGAATTTTCTCGATTTCCATTTTTAATCTTTTTTGCTCCTCTCCACTGAGTTCATTGCGGGAATTTTCTTGAGTTCGATTAATCGATAAAGCAATATTTCGAGAAACGAGAAATAAAGGAACAAAAGACTGAAAACCACTGGAAGCTTCTGATAGATTTAGTTGATAATCACTACCCACAATCTTTGCCAGTCTATTGAGTTTATCAAATTCCAATTTAACCTCACCTACTGGCAAAGTCAAACTGCCAGATAATTCCTGTTGTGAGCGATCCAATTCTTCCCAGAAAGTATATAATGATTCTGGCAGTCCTTTGAGTTTTTCTGGCCATCTTACTGCACTCAAAAAGTTTCGCTCTGCTGGTACATACATAATTTTTGGTACTCGATACTTTGGATTATCAGTACGCTCGATCGATAATTTAGCATTTTCAAAACTAATTCGATAAACATCTCCATTGTATTCAATTTGGGTTTCGGGTAAAAAGTAATTGGTTAAATTTTGGTATTGACAAAAAGATTTAACAAAACGATTATATTTAGTCACATATTTTTCCTCTAAATCCCCACGATATAGAGCTTTTTCCAACCAGCTTAATGTTGATATTAATTTAGCAATGCTACTTTTTCCAGTTCCTTGATTACCGATAAAAATCGTTACTTTCCGAACGTCGATAAAACCATCATTTTCTAGTAAACCCGCCTTAATTGGACCGAAGTTTTTAACTTTAATTTGGCTCATTGTTATCCCCTTGATTGACGATAAGTGGGTGGGTGGAATTAAATATAAGATGAACGTAGGTTGGGTTGAAGCATGAAACCCAACACCTGCTCATGTTACGCTACCGCTAACCCATCCTACAAATAATTGTGCCTCCCTACTTAATAAATTTTGGCCAGTAATTTGTCCCGAAAAAAGCTCGTGTTGAACACGAGCTAAATTAACTAACTTCAAGGACTAACTAACCACCAACCTTAACTACTGGTTTAAAACTAGGAACAACCAGTTCACTATCCTGTTTAGTCAGCTTATTGTATAAGCGTTCCGTATTGGGGAAATTAGCGGCCGGTAGAGTCGGGAAACGACGATAGGGAACCGTATCTTCACCAAATAATTGTAGGTATTCCATGCTATTAACCATGGCACCGATAAAGGCTTTTAATCCCTGAGTTGCCAGAATTTGGTTATATTTCTGGATTTCTTTTTGATTCAAGGGAGCGCGACCTAAGAAGTGCTTGGTTCCCAATTCAATTACTTTCGTATTCGGATAGGGAGCATAGAATTCTTTCAGGTAAAGATCCGAACCACCTAAACCCTCAATAAACTCTTTCACCGTGATCTCAGCATTGCTTAATTTACTCTCTAAAGCGGTAAATTCGGCATTGATGATATAGGGTTCGAGATCACGTTCAAAAATCTGACGATAGGCGGCGCGAACAGTATTTTGTACGGCAACTTTATCGAGATTAGTTAACAGTTTAAAGACCTTAGTTTGTTCCCGTTGAACCGTGACACCTTGACCGACACGAGATTGAATATCGGGTTCAGTGCGAATCGAGATCGACGGTGTACCCAATTCAATAAAGCGGGGGGTTTCCTCTTTATCAACTCTTTGGCCGATATCTTCGCGGAGATTACCCAAACGCACCATCCGTAACTGCATCCCTTGGGGAGTTAGATAGCGCTCGTAGGGAACCGTATCTTCGCCAAAAGCTTCCGTATATTCAGGACTATCGATAATGGCATCGATTAAAGCATAGAAGCCTTTTTTCGAGCAGATATCGAAGTATTGATTCATTTCCTGACGACCGTAGGTGGGACGACCGAGCAGACGACGGTGAATATATTCGATCGCTTTTACCACATAGAGAGGAGTCCAGTAGATTTTCCGGAAAGTCTCGGATTTAGCTAGGGTTTTGATAAACTCGCGCAGAGTAATATCGCCATTTTCCAACTTAATCTCGGCCACGGATAAACGCTGACCTTCGTAGGGCATTCGACCGAAAACCTGACGATAAGCCGCTAAAATCACTCTTTGGGTGGAACTTTCGCCAAATTTAACGCTTACCCCATTACTAGAACCGGGTAACTCGTTATTGAGACGGAAAACTTTCGGTCCCAAAGTACCGGGGAATTCACCTCGGGCGCCGGGGTTGCTATTTTGGTTATTAGTGGCAGGTCCGCGGTGGATGAGGATACGTTTGCTATCTTTACCAAAGGGAGCGGGACTAGAACTAGGTTCCCGGGTTTCTTTCGGGAAAATTGCCCCAAATTGGATTTCTAGGGGGTCATTTCCAGAACCGTAAACGTGCTGATCCGGTAAGGGGCGATCGTATTTAGCAAAGGTGGTGATAAATTGGGGAACTTTGCGGAAAGGTGCGCTGTAGTTAAACAGGTCAATCTGCATCCCCCAGTTACGACATTCCTGCGCTTCTGCACCCAAACCACGGAGATAGGGAACGGTTTCTTCGCCGAAATAGTCAGAATACTCCTGAGAATCGACTAAAGCATCGATTAAGGCCGCTAAACCGCCGCTAGAGACGATCGAGAAGTATTTCTGCACTTCTTCCCGGGAGGAAGGACCGCGACCGAGGAAATGACGGAAAGCCAATTCTAGGGCGCGACTATTGATAAAAGGTTCAAAGAACTGTTTACGATAGAGAGGCGATTTACCGAGACGACGGACGAATTCTTTCATCGAGATGTCGCCGTTTTTCACCTTCGATTCTAGATCAGAAATCGACTGACTATAGGCGCGGGTGATGTCCCGTTCAAAAATTTGTCTGTAGGCAGCCTTGATAATCGAAGATTTTTCCGACTCCGATAAACCGGTTTTCATGACAAACTTTTGCCGTTTTTCGGCACCATTGTAGTAGCTTTGGGGAAGACTTAAACCCTGTTGGTCACTACTGGGACGCTGACGCAGTTTATTAGAGGGGGTGGGGGCTTTTAATTCCCCTAGTAGGATATTGAAATAGTCACTGATTAAAGTGGCCGCATCCTTGTCTCTCTGGAAATACTCGATCGAAGCGGCCCGCATTTCCTGTAGGGCCACGATGGTGGCATCAATAGAACAGGCATTTTCGAGAACTTCCCTTAAACCGCGGGTATTAACGATCAGGATACTGGTATCACCAGCCACGATCGCATAGGTAATATAACGCAGGAACCAGGATAAATCCCGGAGGGACTTCTGCATATTGCTCGGACCGTAACGAGAGACGTTAATCGGTCGGAATCCGGGGGGAATCGGGCCGCTAGAGGCGAAAATCCCCTTTAAGCCACCGAGGATGCCACTACCGCCACCAGACCCGCTTTCAGCGTAGGTAACGGTTCCTAATTTCATCCCTTCCTGGACGTTGATAACTTTACCCGCACCCACCCGGGCCAATTCTTCCACGGGGGGTTTTTCTAGGTAGGCCATGGGTGAACCACCGGTAAAAATCCGGTTAGCTGCCCGCGAGACGATCAGATCGGAGTTCCGGGTGAGCGTTTGGGCAATATCTAAACGCTTGCTCCCCGATTGGAAGTAGGCGATCAGTTCGTTGAGTTCGGGTTTATCGAGAAAGCGGTCTTGTTGTTCTGCTTGGGTAATGGCAGATACCGGGACGGTTTGATAGAGTTGGGGACGCGCTAAGGAGCTGCCACCGCTTGCCTTAAGACTCATTGGATTTTAACTATCTCCCTTGACGATGTGCTGAGTTCTCCAATCGTGGAGGCGATCGGTCTTAAAACCAGATGTTTAAAAATTTAATCAGCATCTAGATTAAAACTTTTTGCGCTTCCTGAGATAGTTTATTAAGAATTATATAGATTTTTTTCGCTCAAGTTGCCGATTGGTCTATTCTGACACCCCACCTGTATGGGAGGCTAACCAGTCTAAATAGGTCTGTGAACCCGCCACAATCGGTAAAGCGATGATTTCTGGGACGGCATAGGTATGAAGTTCCTGTATCTTCGCCGATAACTGCTCAAACTGCTTTAAATCGGTTTTAATCGCTAATTGCCATTCCGACTCTTTTTCAATCTGTCCCTGCCAACTATAAATGGAACGCATCGGGTAAATACTGACACAAGCGGCTAGGCGATCGTTAACTAAGGCGATCGCTAAGTTTTCCGCTTCCGTTTCGCTGGCCGTTGTCACCAGCACCACTCCAAAACCGGTTAATCTTTCAATCATAAGTAGTCGTGCAAAATAAATTTCCTAGTGAAGATAGGCACTCATGCAATAGGCAACCCCCCCTGCTCCCCCGACATCGGGGGGGTCGGAAGAATAGATAATCAGTCTTTAATAACCGGATTTAGTATGATAACCGATAACTGATCACTGATAACTGATAACTGATCACTGATCACTGAATTTAGGTGATCGCTTTTTCTAAAGCGGCCAGATCGGGAATACAGAGAGATTCCTGCTGTCGTTGAATCAGGCCTTTTTTCTGCAATTTGGTCAAGGAGCGGGTCACAGTTTCCCGGGCCAGTCCACTAATACTACTCAATTCTCGGTGAGGTAAATTAGGAATTATCACACCCTGGCCGCTTTTTTCTCCTTGACCTTCGGCTAAAAAGAGTAAAGTATCGGCGACTCTGGAGAGACTATCGGCCTCGCGCAAACGTAAACGCCGGTTAAGTTGACGCAAACGCTTGGCCATTAACTGAGAAAGACGAATTCCCGCTAAAGGTTCCGATTTGAGCAGATTAACAAAATCTTGGGCGGGAATACTGCTAATTGTGGCCGTGGTTAAGGTGATAGCATCGCTGGAGCGGGTAGATTCGTCTAAAGCGGCCATTTCTCCGACTATTTCCCCTTTACCGACGATATTTAAGGTGACTTCTTTACCCGAACTATCGTAAGTACGAATTTTCACCCAACCATCCAGAATAAAGTAAACCGAACCACCCCAATCATTTTCTAATAAAATCGCCCGATTAGCAGGATGAATGCGGGTGACAGCATGAGAAGTAACTTGATCGATGGTTTTAGGGGGTAAACCGACCAATAAGGTGGCTGTATCCAATAATTTTTGAATCTCTGCTGATTTTTCCGCAGGATAGCGTTTTTCTTCCATAGTTTAATATTTAAATTTTGTTCGTTTTAAGTGGGTGATTCTACAATAGACAGTTGTGGGTATTTTTATTTATCTAGTGACCGATAAACAGGATTTTTCCTCCCTACTGACCGAGATCGATCGGATTCTTTCTGGGGTGATTTCGTCTCTAGTTAACCCGCAAGAAGTTACTTCCGAGACAATTATCGCCACTCGTCAACATTTAGAATCGGCCAGAGTGATGCTTTCTCCTTTATTATTGCCTGATCGAATCCCTGAAGTTGCCCGTTGGTCCCTGGGAATGGAGGTACAACCACCAGGGGTGAAAATCGTCTTTTTTCGGGAAAGCCAAGGATTAATCGATTTTTATCCTCTTTCTTGGAGTCTGGCAACGGGAACAAGCGATCGCTTACCCTGCTCCCAGGTGGACGAATATCTAATTAGTTGGCTATCTCATCGGGATTTTAGCACCGATTCTTGGCTCTGGGAAGCCTTAGAGCGATTAGAAGCTATCATTATCACCGACGATGGGGAAACCTCCACGGATGACCTGAAAAAAGCCCTTCTCAGCGCGCAACTAATACCCCCCGATCGCCTCTCTAGTCTGGAAACAGCGATCGCTACTGCTCTGGCCTATATCCCCACTAGTCACCAACCCCAAACCCAAACCCTACTGGTGGTCGAAGGTAAACGAGAGACTACCACTTTAGCACTGCTGGAAGTCCCGCCGCAAACTCGCTCTTTATCCCGTCAAGCGATCGCTCTGAGCCATTTTAACTACGGGGAAAACACCTATGAACGAGCCATACTCTCTCAGTTAATTTATCCTCTCTGGCGTTCTTTTTTGCCTCTTTCCCGCTCCGATCTCACCGATACTAATCCCTTAAAAAAATCTTTACTGGCAGCCGCTAGATTAACTAAATTAATCCTGCAAGAAGAAAGCGAATTTACCTCCTCTCTAGCCGGTCATACTTGGACGGTCAGTCGCAGCGATTTAAATAAGAAAGTGGTTATACCATATCTAGATAATTTAAGACAAAAAGTTAATGATTTGTTAGAAAAACAGCAAAAAAGTCTTGAAGATATCGATCAAATAATTTTTAGCGGTAATTTTTTCTTAACCATTTGGCCCTATTTTCTAACAGAAATACAGCAAGAATTTGCTGGTTGCAATCTAGAGTCCCCCAGTCAAGAAACCTTCTCACCAGCAATCTTGGGTTTGGGTCGTCTCTGTTTATTTTCGGCTCTTAGAGGTGAGAAGGTCAATAATGCTTAAAAAATCGACCTCAGCCTCAGTTAAAAGTCATAATTTAGGTGTGAATAGAATTTTTAGGGTAATTGTGGGGAATACTAAAAGGAAAACTTCGTATCTCACCATTAAGATAACTGCCGTAAACCCAACTGAACCCATTCTATTCAGAATCGTCATTATAAATATCTTGGAGAGTTTTATTTTCGTAGCGTTCCTGATCTTGATTTTTGCCGCGACGGGAAGGACGACGATATTTTTTATTGGCTAACTTGGGTTCGTAGGTTTCTTGACCTGCTTCTTTAATTTTTAACTTTAAACTTGACTCTTTTGTGCTAGTTTTCTGTAATGACTGTTCTCGTGCGATCGCTTCTTCTAAAAACTCTAAATAATGTTGGTAACGTTCCCAATCTCCCCTCACCACACAGTTAGGTTCCCGACGGTGAGTACAATCATTAAATTGACAATTTCCTAAAGCTAAACGCTGTCTCACTTCCGGAAAATAAAAAGTTAATTGTTCCGGTAAACAGTTAAGATCAGGTTGGTTAAAACCCGGACTATCGGCCAATAAACCCCGATTTGGTAAAGCAAATAACTGCACATGACGGGTAGTGTGACGACCTTTTTGCAGTTTTCCCGACACATCCCCCACCCGTTGGTTAATCTCAGGAATTAGGCAATTAATTAAACTCGATTTTCCCACCCCCGAAGGACCGGCCAAGAGAGTGATTTTATGGTTTAATTGTGCCAATAAAGCCTCAAATCCCCGATTTTTCTCGACACTGACAAAAAAAGGCTGGTATCCCCAAGCAGCTAGGCGATCGCCCCAGAGTTCTATTTGTTCCGGTTCCCCCAGATCAATTTTATTGACACAGACGGCAATTTCTAAGCCTGTGGACTCGGCTTTCACCAAAAAACGACTGATCAGCCAAGGATCGAGGACGGGTTCAGCAAGGGCAAAAACTAGCAAAATCTGCTCGATATTAGCAACGGCCGGCCGATCGATCTCGGTACTGCGGGGGAGGACTTCTGCGATCGCACCCTGCCGATCATCAAAATTGGCTTCCTCCACACGCACCCGATCACCAACCATCACCGATTGACCAATTTTTTGCAAGCGAGCGCGACGGGTACAGAGAAGATTCTCGCCCATAACGGCAGAATCCAAGCGTACCTGATAGAAATTCGCCTGTACGGCCACCACTGTACCGTATAAATCGGTTAATTGTGCATCTACCATTTAGGAATCGGGACGATAGACTTTGAGAACAAAAAAGCTATCTCGGTCCTCGATCGATTCTATCTGATAACCCTCCACTGTCAGGCTAGTGGGAACCTGTTCGATCGGTTCCCCGGCATCTAACCAGACTTCCAACCGTTCCCCGGCGGTCATTTTCTCTAATTGCAATTTTGTCCGGACAAAATTAATTGGGCAGGGAGTGCCGCGCAGGTCTAAAGTCATAATTATTTAGGGTTTGCTGAAAAAGTTTCTCCTAGGGGCAGGGTGTGGGGTGTGGGGTGTGGGGTGTGGGGTGTGGGGTGTGGGGAGAATAAATAAAATAATCTCCTATCTCCTGACTCCTGAATACTGACTCCTGCCGACGGCCCCCTGCCTCCGTTAACCGACAAGATTTTTAGATTTATTCAGCCTGCCCTATTTATGGAAGATATTACCTAAAAATCCCTCGATGCCGCCTTTCCCCACGGTTTCCCCGCGAACTTTCGCTATTTTTTCCAGTAAATCCCGTTCTTCTCCGGCGACACGGGTAGGAATCGAGATTTTAACGGTAATGCGATGATCACCGCGACTGACGGGATTGCCTAATTTAGGAACCCCCTTATTTTCTAAAATCAGTACGGTGTTCGGTTGAGTACCGGCAGGGATAGTCAGGTCTTCTTGGCCATCTACCGTATTAACTTTAATAGTACATCCTAAAATCGCTTGGATATAACTAATCGAGATATTCGATTTAATATCATTGCCTTCCCGTTGAAATTCTGTATCTGTTTCCACGGTTAGATAAACGAATAAATCCCCCGGCGGCCCGCCTTTAAGTCCTGCGTCTCCTTCCCGGGCAACGCGCAATTTCATGCCGTTGTCAACCCCCGCAGGAATGGTAATTTTCAGTTTTTTGGTTTCCTGTTTACGTCCGGAACCGCCGCAAACATCGCATTTTTCCTCGATCACTTCGCCAGCGCCGTCACAGGTGGGACAGACCGAAACCTGAGCAAAAGTACCGAAGGGAGTACGGGTGGCGCGACGTACCTGGCCAGCACCATTGCAAGTGGTACAAGTACGAGAACTGGTCCCAGGTCTGGCCCCACTGCCTTTACAGGTTTGACAGGTTTCCAGATGACGGATGCGGATTTCCTTTTCGCCGCCAAAGACCGCCTCGCGGAATTTTAGTCGAAAATCGAGACGTAGATCCTCGCCCCGGGTAGGGCCTGTGCGTCGGCGGGCCGTTGCTTGGCCGCCCATGCCCCCAAAACCACTAAAGATTGTCTCAAATATATCGGCGAAACCGCCCATATTGTCGGGATCAAAACCGGCAGCACCTCCAGAAACCCCGGCCTCACCAAAGCGGTCATAACGATTGCGGGTTTCCGGTTCCGAGAGAATTTCGTAGGCGCGGTTAATTTCTTTGAAGTGTTCCTCGGCTCCTGGTTCTTTGTTAACATCGGGATGGTATTTTCGGGCGAGACGACGATAGGCGCGTTTGATGTCTTCTTTGCCCGCATCTCGCGAGACACCTAGAATTTCGTAGTAATCAGTGGGCATAGGGGGCTATGGTTCTGCTGGCAATTTATAAATAAAGTTTAAGTCTAGTTGTTACTTTAACAAACTATACATAATAGTTTAGTTGGGTTATCCCTACTATTTTTTGGGTAAGGAAGTGGGGGAGTGGGGTGTGGGGTGTGGGGAGAAGGGGATAAAAAAGCTGAAAACTCACATCTGATTACTGATCACTGATCACTTTTTAATCTACGGCCTCGTAGTCACTGGCACTCATTTCTTCGCCATCGTAGGGGTGATCATCACTGCCCGATTTGCTGGCTTTAGTTTCCAGATTACTATAGGTTCTGGTTCTAGTGTGGGAGAAGGTTGGCCCGTCGGCGAAGATATTGGGGGGAGTGGTCCGGATGCGGGTGGGTCGGGTCAGTTTTTCGGTGACATCGATCGATTGAAAACCAGTACCGTTGAGGGGTTGGGTTTCCTCTTGTTTACCCGTGTAGATGCGGGTACCGATTTCGAGGACAATCTGACGAAATTCTTCCAGGGTGGTTTTTAGCTTTTCGGGGGATATGGAAGGGTCGCGCAGGGCGATTTCCAACTGTTGGCGCTTCTGGTCGGCCAGTTGCCGGATATCGGGGGCAACTAACTCGCTGTTTTCCCTGATGGTGACTTCGTAGCTATAGAAAAGACTATCGCATTGCTGGCGAATATCGATCATTTGCAGACGACCGCGATCAAATTCGGCGTATTTTTCGGCTTCTAGGCGCATTTTTTCAATTTCGTTCGGTTTCAGCCCTCCAGTATGACTAATTAAAATGCTTTGTTCTTTGCCGGTGCCTTGGTCGCTGGCGGCCACTTTCAAGATGCCGTTAACATCGATCTCGAAGGCCACTTCGATTTGTGGCATACCCCTAGGGGCGGGAGGAATTCCCGTCAGGAGAAATTTACCGAGGGTTTTATTATCCCGGGCCATGGCCCTTTCCCCTTGCAGAACATGAATTTCCACCGAAGTTTGACCATCGGCAGCGGTGGAGAAAACCTGAGATTTACTGGTGGGGATAGTGGTATTGCGATCGATAATTTTGGTAAAGACTTCGCCGAGGGTTTCAATGCCGAGGGAAAGGGGGGTGACATCGAGGAGGAGGACATCTGCCACTTCTCCACCTAAAACTCCCGCTTGAATCGCCGCCCCCAAAGCAACGGCCTCATCGGGGTTAACAGAGCGATCGATCTGGCCTGCAGAAAAGAAACGGGAGATTAATCGCTGTACGGCGGGGATTCTGGTGGAACCGCCCACGAGAATGACACGATTTATATCGCTAGGCTGCAGTTCGCTATCTTTGAGGGACTGTTGTACGGGTTCCAGGGTTTTTTCCACTAATTCTCTGGTTAATTCCTCGAATTTAGCGCGAGTTAGTTCCAATTCTAGGTGTTTAGGGCCAGTTTCGTCGGCGGCGATGAAGGGGAGATTGATCGAGGTGGTAATCAGGCTAGAAAGCTCGATTTTGGCTTTTTCGGCGGCTTCTCGCAGTCTTTGGATCGCCATGCGATCGCTGGACAGATCGATGTTTTCTTGGCTTTGAAAGTTCTCCACCAGCCACCGCACTAAGAGGTTATCAAAATCGTCCCCCCCAAGATGGTTATTGCCGGCGGTGGCTTTCACTTCAAAGACTCCCTTCCCCAGTTGCAGGATGGAAACGTCGAAGGTTCCTCCCCCTAGGTCAAAAACGAGGATATGTTGATCTTCGTTTTGTTTATCTAAACCGTAGGCTAGGGCGGCGGCGGTGGGTTCGTTAATAATTCTTAATACTTCTAGTCCTGCGATTATCCCCGCGTCTTTAGTGGCCTGACGTTGGGCATCGGTAAAATAGGCGGGAACTGTAATCACGGCCTCGTTAATCGGTTCTCCCAGATAGGCCTCAGCATCGGCCTTTAATTTTTGCAGGATCATGGCCGAGATTTCTTGGGGGGTAAATTCCCGATCGCGAATTTTGATATTGACGGTATCATCGCGACCGCGTTGGCAATGATAGGCAACTCGTCCCCTTTCTACCTCGGTGTCTTGCCAACGCCTACCGATAAAGCGTTTGATGCTATAGACGGTATTTTCGGCATTAGTGACCGCTTGACGTTTGGCCAGTTGTCCCACTAGGCGCTGGCCTTTGCCGAATCCCACGATACTAGGAGTTGTCCTTCCCCCTTCCGAGTTGGGAACTATAATCGGCTGACCTCCTTCGAGTACCGCAACACAACTGTTGGTTGTCCCTAAGTCGATGCCGATGACTTTTCCCATGACGCTCTAAATAATAACGATAGTTAATAGGATACAATCGTTTACAAAAATTATCCCCCAATTAGAAACGGGCTTTTTACCTCGTCTAATCTTGCCGAGGTTGACATCCTCACCGCCGTACACGGACGGTGATTCCCAAACCTCACGATTTGGGTTTCTGCTTCTGGTAGTGATTCGGTAGTAGTGGTAAGCCATCTTGCTTATCTGGACTGAGTCGTGTAGAATATTTACTAATAAAAATAATTGCTTGATAAATGTTGGGGATTTGCTTTTTATGATTGCTATTTTTATCAATATCTTCTCTTG
>NZ_JADBVM010000317.1:0-2510 GCF_020244875.1 Microcystis sp. M44BS1 | reverse complement strand
GTGTAAGGTTGATAGCCTGTTTCTTTCGTTAAATGGGAAAAAGAAGGATTAATCGGAAAACTAGATTGAGTATCTGCCAAAGAATATAAAGTATTATTAAGGGTAAAAAAAGCGAAATCTCTGTAATCTACATCAGCCGCAGCTTCATCAGTCAGAAAATTACAAGAAAAGCTTAAAATATCGCCAGCATTAGCAGTAATAGTCTGTTTAATAGCGGAGCCTTCAGTAACAAATCGATTGCTTAATTGATTACTCGATAAGCTGAGAAATGATTGTAAATTACTAGCATTAGTCAAGGATTGATTGTCATTACAAGCATCGATAAAAAAACAAGTTTGTAAAACGGCTTGATAACTTCCGTTAGCTGGTGTAACCTTAAAACTTGAAGTTTCAACGCTCGTTTTTCTAACTTTTGGCCGCTCTGAGCAGATTTTGGGACAGCCCATCTCTAAAGCTGGAAATCCTGTAACAGTTATCCCGATGATTGCCTACTCCCTTTAATGATGCTTAGAAAACCCCAAAATTGCTGGCAGTTAAAGCTAAAGTTGGAGAAAGTGTCGCAATTTGGCTGGCTGCTGTTGTTCCTGTACCATCAATGTCGTACCATAATTGACCATTACTGGCATTATAAATAAAACGATGAGCAGAGGTCGTCGCTGATGTTCCGGTAGTAAACTGGGTGTTTAGTAAAGTACCAACCGTTAAACCGCCACTAAATCCACTCCGAGATACCAAAATCGTGTCATCTAGCACATTAAAGTCGGCAATCGTGTCAATGCCTTCCGTGCGTGAGTTATAGCGGAAGAAATCACGGCCACTTCCTCCCGTCAAGCTGTCATTTCCTGTCCCTCCTATGAGAGTATCATCGCCATTTCCGCCGAGTAGGGTATCATTTCCATTTCCCCCATTAAGGCTATCATTACCATCCAACCCAGAGAGAAGATTGGCACCTGAATTTCCGGTTATCACATTATTGCCATTGTTCCCCGTGCCATTAATCGCTGTACTACCTGTTAAGGTGAGATTTTCAAGGTTATCGGCCAAGGTATAAGTAATGGAGGCGGAAACCGTATCTGTTCCTGCACTATCAATAATCACATCGTTGACGTTATCAATGGTATAAGTGTCATTACCTTCTCCTCCGTCTAGGGTATCTACCCCTGCTTTGCCGTCTAATGTATCGTTCCCTGCATCGCCTAGGAGGTAATTATTGCCGTTATTGCCGATAATTGTGTTATTCGCACTGTTCCCCGTGCCATTTAAGTTACCATTCCCAGTTAAGGTGAGATTTTCTAATCCCGCTGCTAGGGTATAACTAAAGGGGGCAATAACCGTATCTGTTCCTGCACTATCAATAATCACATCGTTGACGTTATCAATAGTATAAGTGTCATTACCTTCTCCTCCGTCTAGGGTATCTACCCCTGCTTTGCCGTCTAATGTATCGTTCCCTGCATCGCCTAGTAGGTAATTATTGCCGTTATTGCCGATAATTGTGTTATTAAGGGTGTTTCCTGTACCATTTAAGTTACCATTCCCAGTTAAGGTGAGATTTTCTAATCCCGCTGCTAGGGTATAACTAAAGGGGGCAATAACCGTATCTGTTCCTGCACTATCAATAATCACATCGTTGATATTATCAATGGTATAAGTGTCATTACCTGCTCCTCCGTCTAGGGTATCTACCCCTGCTTTGCCGTCTAGTTTATCGTTCCCTGCATCGCCTAGGAGGTAGTTATTGCCGTTATTGCCGATAATTGTGTTATTAAGGGTGTTTCCTGTACCGTTAATGGCTGAATTGCCTGTTAGGGTCAGATTTTCCACTAGGTTAGGTAAAGTATAAGAGACACTCGCATAAACTAAGTCCGTTCCGCCTGTGCTACCTGTAACGGTTTCTAGGACAAGATCTCCACTATTATCCACATAATAGACATCATTGCCATTGCCTCCTTCGAGAGAATCCGAACCCAGTCCCCCATTTAGGGTGTCGTTTCCGGCTAATCCTTGTAGGGTGTCGTTTCCGTCTCCACCGACAAGATTGTCATTGCCAGATGTGCCTGTAATGAGTATCCCTTCCGTCACTTGGTTGACGGTAATGGTAAAGGTATCCTCAATAAATAAACCTTTCGATGTTCCTCTGATGGTAATTTGAGCCGTTCCAAACTGATTTTGGAGATAATCTAGGATTAATTGGTTATTAACGATAGTTGCTGTCACCAAGCTAGTATTTGTGTTGGATAACACACTCTTGGTAATTGCATCTCCATCGGGGTCACTAAAGACGGTGGTTATATCAATGACGGTATTGGCTGCATCTTCGTCAACATTGACATCTGTAATCGGATTGAGGACGGTTGGTGGATTATCTACTATATCAAGCGCGTGAGCATAAACGTTATCGTTTTCGTTTGATTCTACTTGGTAGTTTTGGTAGCTAGAAGCATCTGTCTTAAATAATAAATAGCCACTTCCTGCTACATAACTAGGTAAGGTGACGGTACTGCTTGCTG
>NZ_JADBVM010000316.1:0-19030 GCF_020244875.1 Microcystis sp. M44BS1 | reverse complement strand
GATACTAAACGTCGGGACATATAAACAGTTATAAGGTTGGTCAGGGTTGACCTGTTAGATTCAGTCGAGGGACTGAAGACCTTACTAGGCGGTTATTTCAGGCATTCGGTTCCTTATTTCATGCCTAAACGTTTCGCACCTCTATCCCTATCTTACCCATCCAGAGCCATCGGGTTTTAATTTCTTCAATTGGCTACGGAGGGGGAATAGTCCCACCCCCGGCACTTGGCAGTTGGCAAAGGCCAATTTTTGGGCGGCCGGAGCTTTTGCTGCTTTGTTATGGAAAATTTGCCCGATCGCTGGCCCGATGGACAAAGACGCGCCGGAGATTTTATTCCCCCCTGGGACTTTGATTATGCCTGGCAAAAAAATGCCGCTACGGAAAAGGATTCTTCAGCAGCGGCGATCGCTGTGGCGGGGATGATTCGCTTATTAAAAGCTTTACCCAGCAGTGATCCTAGTTAGGGCTTGCTGAATAAATCTAAAAACCTTGTTGAATAAGACTTTTAGGCTTTTTTTCCCTCAAAAAGTGCCAGCCATTGCGGGGATCGGGGGGAAAATTCCGGGACTTTTTCCCTGAAAATTAGGTAACTGACCACCTCAAAATCGGTAAAACCCTACACCCCCCTGCCCCCACCGAAAAACTTTTTCAGCCAACCCTAAATATAACTTAACTCAGTAAAAAAGACTTATTCGGATGGACAAGAAAGCCTTTTTTCAGCGCTTCTCGTCCTAATAACATCCGAAAACCCATGACATCGCGATTAGTCAAGGTTAATTCGATCGCCCATTGACGACCGCCGAGTAATACACTTGTTCTGATAACGGGACGGAGTTGACTTTGACCCCCGGAATTTTTTACCTGTCGCCATTCGAGGATTTCTGCGGTGGTGGTGACAGTGTGGTGACTATCTTTTTGGTAGGGATGAACTTGAAAGCGCAGCCAATTGCGATCGCCATCTCGAAAAGGGTAGAGATGAAAAGCGTGTAGGGCCGAGGAGCGAGCGCCTGTATCAATCTTGGCCTTAATTTTGGTAATGCCTAAATCGGGTAAATCGAGCCATTCTCGCCAACCGATGATGATTTTATCGGGTTTCATCCGTCTATTTAGTTTTTTCTTCTTCGATTTCCCGCTGCATTTGGGCGATTTCTTCGGGAGTCATCGCTTCCAGGCGTTTTTTAAAGACGGCATCTTCGTAATCTTTGCGCTGTTTGCCGTAGGTCATATTATCGGTGGCGACTCGAAACAGATAGGTAAAAATCCAACCGATGACACCACCTACCAACACCGCTTGACTCCAAATTCCCGCCGAAGCACTATCTAAACCGGTTTTTTGCAGGATAATGTAGAGGATGCCGCCCATAGCAAACATCCCTATACCGATCCCGATGACATCAATGCGTCTCATGGGTTTTTTTGGTGATAACTTAAGCTTTTAGGGTACGACGTTGGGGACGGAAGTTAAGGAAAGGACTTAACAACAGCATCCCGGGGAAGAAAAAGCTCATCAGAAAGTACATAAACCCTCTTTCCCAAGAAGATGCCACATACCAGCGCGTATTGAGGTAGTAGTAGATAACGGCGGGAATGACGAGCAAATACAAGACACTGAGAGATAGGTAGATCAGGGCGATGATAATGGTTTCTTGCGTCAGAATTGATTGCATAAGGATTGATTTTTATCAATGGCTGTCGGTGAACGGCAATTCACCTGCTGATTATTTTACCCTGTCTTTCCCCCTTTGCGGCGATCGAATTGGCGGGCTAAAATAATTTACTGAAAATACTCTTGCTAATTAAATTATTTGTGATATGATAAAAAATTGTCGGTTAAATAACGGGGGCGTGGCGGAATGGTAGACGCTACGGACTTAAAATCCGTTGAGCCTTATAAGCTCGTGAGAGTTCGAGTCTCTCTGCCCCCATCGATCGAAGTCTATCTCTCCCTACCCCCCAGAAAAAACTTTTTCAGCCAGCCCTATCTAAAATATCCAATAATTCTAGGGGATGATCAATGAGATGATCGGGGTTAAATTGAGTGAGAATTTGAGGGGAATTAAAGCCCCAAGCGACGGCCACCACTTGTACTCGACTTTTTTGGGCAGCAGTAATATCTCTAGTTTCATCGCCGACATAAATCATTTCATCGGGACAGAATTTATTTTGTCGGATCAGGCGATCGATAATTTTGTGTTTGCCGAATAAAGGCGTTCCCGAACAGATAAAATCAAATAAATTTAAGAGTTGATTATTTGCTAAAAAGATGGTGACGTTTTCTTTGGTATTAGAAGTTATTATTCCCAATCTATAGCCTCTTTCTTTAAGGGTAAGGAGGCAGGGATGCCAGCCATGGAAGGGTTTCAGGCAGTCAATTTGTTTATTTAATTCCCGTTTAACTCGATAGAGTAAAAAAGGGATTTTAACGGGGGAAACTTGGGATTGTTTAATAATTTCTTGGGAACTAAGGTTTTTTAGTCTGGCCAAATCTTCCTCGTTGACGGGTTGATAACCAAAATTTTTAGCCAAACGATTGACAATCTCCACGAAAGTATCGTGGGTATCGGCGATAGTACCATCAAAATCGAACACGACCACTTTAATTGTCATCTTGTGCGGGGTGAGGGGAATGAGCTAAATTAGCCTGGGCATTACGTCGCCACTGCTGGGGTTTGATTCGACGCAGGGCCGACGAGATGAAACGACGATCCCACTCCTCTATAGTTAGATTAGCTAATTCCCCCAACCTTGGCGAGAGGTTTTCGGGACGAGGTTGAAAATCCTCCACGTCGGTAACTTGGGCAAAACGTTGATTCCAAGGACAGACATCTTGACAGATATCGCAGCCGGCTACCCAACCTTGTAAATTCTTGGCAATTTCTGTAGGCAAAGTTACAGCACGATTTTCGATGGTATGGTAAGCAATACAGCGATTAGCATCCACCACATAGGGACTAACTATTGCTTGGGTGGGACAGGCGCTTAAACAACGGCTACAGGTGCCACAATGGGCGCTATGGGGTCGATCGGGTTCTAAAGGTAAATTAGTTAATATTTCCCCTAAAAAGACCCAACTGCCGTAATTGCGGGTAATTAAGTTACCATTCTTGGCAATCCAGCCGATCCCTGCTCTTTGCGCCCAAACTTTATCCTGTACCGGTCCGGTGTCCACATAGTAACGGGTTTGAATTTGCTCCCCCTGACTTTCTAACCATTGACTGAGGGCCTTTAATTTTTTACTTAATACTTTGTGATAATCCCTTCCCCAAGCATAACGGGAAATTTTGCCATGGTTTTGTTCCTGACTGTGTTGCTGGGGGGTGTAGTAGTTAAGGGCAAGACAAATTAGCGATCGCACTTGTGGCCAAAGAGTTTTGATATCCTGTCGTTTCGGGTTAGTCATCCAATCCATATCAGCGTGATAACCCCGCTCTAACCAGCTTTTTAGATGGGATACCTCCGAGTCTTGGCTGTCCACAGAGGCAATACCGACCCCATGGAAACCTAACTCTAGTGCTTTTTCTTTGATTTGTGTTTCTGTAAGCATAGAAATATCTTAAGTCAAGTATTTGTAATAATTATTTACAATGATCAATTTATTGAGCCAAATCCCAGGCTGAACAGTTAGAAACCATGATCAACGAAGAAACTGTGGTTCCCGTCCCCGCTATATCGTCCTCATACTAAATCCAGTTATTAAAAACTGATTATTTATTCTCCGTTTTGCATGAGTGCATGAGTAGAAAACGGGTTTCTCCGAGAAACCCGTTTTCTGTGCGTTACTCAACGGATTTAGTATAACCATTGACTTGCTCAATTAACACCGGTCCCTAAAATGACTTGTACTTTGCTAGTACAATTATAGTAAGAAGTAAAATAAGAGAGATTAAAACAAATAACCATGTCTCAACCGATTACCATCGAAGATATCTATAAACTTTTTGAGAAAACTAACGAAAAGTTTGAACAATCACGCCAAGAATACGATCGCCGAGCTGCTGAAGCTAAGGCCGAAGCCGATCGCCGGGCCGCTGAAGCCAAGGCCGAAGCTGATCGCCGGGCCGCTGAATACGATCGCCGGGCTGCTGAATACGATCGCCGGGCGGCCGAAGCCAAGGCTGAAGCCGATCGCCGTTTAGCACAGCTAGAGAAAACAGTGGCAAATACCAGTCGTGCGGTGGATAGTTTAACCACTCGCTGGGGGAGATTTGTCGAGGAATTAGTCGAACCTGCGGTTATTCGCCTATTTCGTGCGAAGGGTATCGATGTCAAAGAAACCTACAGTCGCGCCAGGGTAAAACGGCAAGGAATAGCCATGGAGATTGACATTTTAGCCGTCGATGAAACCGAGGTAGTTTTAGTAGAATGTAAGTCTCGTTTATCAAAAGATGATGTCAATGAGTTTTTAGAAAAATTAAGTCGATTTAAACAAGCATTTCCCCATTATAAAAACTATCAAGCTTACGGTGCAGTGGCGGGAATAGAAATAGATGAAGGAGTAGATCGTTATGCCTATAAACAAGGTTTATTTGTGATTAAACCATCGGGAGAAACGGTAGAAATTATTAATGATTCTGGTTTCGAGCCTAAATTATGGTAGGAGAAAGATGTTCCCCTCCTCTGGCAAAGTGTTGACAGCAGGTTTAATTTTTCCAACCTAGGACTAGACTAACTTATGGATACGATGCAGAATTAGTATTCATATCTTGGTTAAGTAACATCTTGCATAAGTAGGGAGGCACAATTATTTGTAGGGCGTTGGGTTTCATGCTTCAACCCAACCTACGTTCTAGCCTAAATTATGGTAAGAGAAAGATGGTTCCTTCATCTGGCAAAGTGTTGGCAGCAGGTCTAATTTTTCCAACCTATGACTAGACTAACTTATGGATACGATGCAGAATTAGTATTCATATCTTGAACGGCAAAAATAAGGATTAAATAGGGTTTGCGGCAAAAAGTACGGGCGAAGCATTCGGATAGAAAATCTACGGATTCACCGATAGGTTATTACCCGAATGCTTCGCCCCTACAGGACTCGGGCTGATGAAGACGCAAGGTTTTGAACGACGTTCTCTCAGAATCTTGCACCTGTTTCGCGAGAAAAGCCATAAAACTCTTACCTTGCCTACATTTCACATTTATTCAGCCAGCCCTAAATAGTATAAAATCTGTGAATAGAGCATTGTAAATTCTCCTGACTACTGACGACCGACTCTTAACCCTAACAACAATTTTTGATTTTTACCAGAGGTCTAGTAACGTTTTGTCGTAAAATTCCCAACACCCAGTTTCAATGCACAAGAGCCTGATGGCTAAAAACTGGCTCCAGTTTTTGACCGAGATAGCACAGCTTGATCGCAGTGGATCGTAAAATGGGATAATGCTAACTTTGAGAGTCAGAGAGACTATGAGTGAATTCGACTACGATTTAATTATTATCGGTGCTGGAGTTGGTGGCCACGGGGCAGCCCTACACGCAGTCAAATGTGGGCTAAAAACAGCTATTATCGAAGCCAAAGATATGGGAGGAACCTGTGTCAATCGCGGTTGTATTCCCTCTAAAGCTTTACTGGCAGCCTCGGGACGAGTGCGCGAATTGGCCGATAGTGACCATCTGAAAAGTCTAGGTATTGCCATCGGTGGCGTTAATTTTGACCGTCCGACAATTGCCGATCATGCTAACAACCTTGTCAGTAAAATTAGAGGCGATCTCACTAATAGTCTTAAACGTCTCAAGGTTGATACTATCCACGGTTGGGGAAAAATCGCCGGCCCGCAAAAAGTTAGCGTCATCGGGGATAGTGGCGAAAAAATCTACACCGCTAAGGATATTATGCTCTGTCCGGGGTCGGTTCCCTTTGTCCCACCGGGGATCGAGATCGATCATAAAACGGTTTTTACCAGCGATGAGGCCGTTAGATTAGAAACTTTACCCAAGTGGATTGCAATTATCGGTAGTGGTTATATCGGTCTGGAATTTTCGGATATATACACCGCTTTGGGTTGTGAAGTGACGATGATTGAAGCTTTAGATAGTCTCATGCCGGGATTTGACCCAGAAATCTCGAAAATCGCCGAAAGAGTTTTGATTAAACCTAGAGACATCGAGACTTATGTGGGAGTTTTGGCAAAAAGTATTAAACCGGGGAATCCTGTGGCCATTGAACTGGTGGACGCAAAAAGCAAAGAAGCGATCGAAATTTTAGAGGTAGATGCTTGTTTAGTCGCTACAGGAAGAATCCCAGCGACCAAGAATCTCGGATTGGAATTTGTCGGGGTAGAACTGGATAAACGCGGTTTTATTGCCGTTAATGACAAAATGCAGGTAATTCAGGACGGTGAACCGATTCCCCATCTCTGGGCCGTGGGCGATGCTACGGGTAAAATGATGTTAGCTCACGCTGCTTCGGGTCAAGGGGTAATAGCCATTGAAAATATCTGTAATCGCCCAAAAACCATCGATTATCGCAGTATTCCCGCCGCCGCTTTTACCCACCCCGAAATTAGTTATGTGGGTTTAACGGAACCGCAAGCAGAAGTTTTGGCACAGGAAGAAGGGTATAAGGTCGCTGCTGTCAAGACCTATTTTAAGGGAAATTCCAAAGCTTTAGCGGAAGGAGAAACGGAAGGCATCGCTAAAGTCGTTTATCGTCAGGATACGGGGGAATTACTCGGTGTTCATATTATCGGTATCCACGCATCGGATTTAATTCAAGAAGCGGCCAATGCGATCGCTGAACGTAAATCTGTCCATGAACTCGCTTTCCGCATCCACACCCATCCAACTCTCTCAGAAGTCCTCGACGAAGCTTACAAACGCGCAGAAGTGGCAGCATAGAGTCAGTTATCAGTTATCAGTTATCAGTTATCAGTTATCAGTTATCAGTTATCAGTTATCAGCTTCTGAAGGCAAGAGGTAACAGGCACTCGTGCAAAAGACAGAATCTAGCAATTCTCCAAGTTTCCGACTCCTAAATTCTGACTCCTTTCTCTTTTTTTACTTTTTACTTTCAAGATTATGTTTGGATTAGGTTGGCCAGAAATAGTAATTATTGCTGTGGTTGTTCTCCTGATATTTGGACCGAAAAAAATACCCGAATTTGGGGCAGCTTTGGGAAAAACTTTACGGGGATTTAAAGAAGAAATCAATCAAGATGAGCAAGAAATTGAAGACAGTGACGAGAAGATGAGATAGACTGCGGCTGTCAGGGCGAAGGCAATTCGCCCCTACAATGAGTTTATCGAACTGCGTGCGCCCAAAAATTGAGATGCACCCCCTAATTTGTTAAGCTAAAGGTTGTGATGTACTTAAGTTTCGTAACCGTTCAGGGGAAACGAAATCTGGTAATCTAATACCATTTTTCGGCATGGATGAGAAGCACCTACGATTGATACCAGCAATTGACACAGAGGATTGGGAAAAAGCCGGTTGGGAAAAATCTACGGTTCAATCAAATTCTGGGATTCTTGGCGGCGGTGTTGGGCTTTTAATCTTACCAGTTTCAACGGTGGATAAATCAACATTCCTGCTAGGGGTAAAGCAGCAGCAGTTAAACCAGCAAGCAGATAAGAATTAAAGCCAATTACTGCACCAATTCCTGTTAAAATACCTGTAGCTGCTGTCAAAACAGACAAAGCGATAGCCAGCCCCCCATTCCAGGGAATTGCCCTAATTGCTCTTCCAATCGCCCAGCTAATCGCCAGCACCACGCCAAACCCCAGTGAAATCGCCAGTAAAATCGCCGGTATCTTAATTGAGTCGATAATCTCAAAAGTGTCAATCACTCCCGCACTCGCCCAGCGAATCACCCCGCCAATCACCACTACAATCATCCAGCCAATCGCCACCAACACTCCTCCACCCACAACAAGCAAATGCAGGGTAAGGAAAAGCGGATCATTGTTCCAGGGATCATAAACCCAGCGGCGATTCGTAGCTGACAAGTAAATCCCCAGGGCAATCGCCGTGAAAATCCCCGTGAAAATCCCCACGGCAATCCATCTGCCAATCACATTTTCCAACAGCCCAACCTGTAACCCAATACCTGAAATGAGCGCTAAAACTAAACCAAAAGCTAATATAAACCCATAAGGCGGAAGAGAAACATTGGGTTGGAGGGGAGCAGTTTTAACCTTAACTTTTAAATAATACTTTTCCTGTCTTGCATTACTGTTTAAAACAATCTCCCTTTCATAATTTTTATTAGCTTTTAACTTGCTGGTATCAACCCTAAGCAAACAATTAACCTGATTACTCTCAAATTTTCGTGGCGAAAAACTAATCCAACTGTGACTATCGGGAGTATGGGGCGGATCTTTAGGATGAGGAGAAACTGACCATTCTCCTTGTAATATAGTATCAGGAATAGTATTAGTAACTGTGATAGTTTCGCTCAGTTCTTGACCAACGGAATTGGCCACAAAATCTAATTCTAATTTATCTAAACTAACCTCTGGAATGCGGATTAAATCTAGAGATTTTAACGCTTCCAAAGCTAACCGGGCATTTTGGTAACGGTTAGCTGGATTAGGCTCGACCATTTTTTCTAACCATTGAATAAACCCTAAACTAAACTTAGATACTTGGTCTTTGAAAGTAATTTTGTTAGTAGAAAAATCAACTAAAGTGCCAATATCAGCCGATTTAGTTTGAGTGATTAAACAGATTAAGGTCGCTCCTAATCCATATAAATCAGAAGCTTTAGTTAATTTTTGATTATGGACTTGTTCGGGAGGCATAAATCCAAGTGTACCCCCTATCAGACTGCTCAAAGCCATTGTACTATTGCCAATTCTCGCCAAGCCAAAATCAATTAAATAAGCTTTTATCTCTCCCCCATCTGCAAGAGACGAGACAGAAGAAATCTCATCAACTAAAACATTTTCTGGTTTAATATCGCGGTGGAAAATGCTTGGCTTTCTCTTTTGCAAATAAATCAAAATTTCTAAGACTTGTGTGGCAATACTTTTGATCTCTTCAGGACTAAAAACACGAAGTTTTGATAAAGGTTGAGCCTCTTTATATTCCTGGACTAAACATAAACCATTACTTGGATCAAATTGCGCCAAATATCGGGGAATACCAGGATGATTTAACCCTTGTAAAACCTCAATTTCTCTTTCAATTGCCTTGTAACTATCCCAATCACTCCTAGTAGCAAAGCGAAACTGTTTAATCACCACCGGCTTTTCGTTGGCGATTTCAAGAGCCTTATAGGTAATTATACCTCCTTGAAGATTCTGATTGAGTTGCTCAGTAACTTGATAACCGTAGGCACTAAAATCAGGCAGGGTAGTCATGGCTGTCAGAGAAAAACAATATAAGTAGGTAGGTGCAATTAATTTTCTGGGGAATTGAGTCACAGCAAGCCTTTCAAGGCTATCCATCTTATATCTAATTCCAACTACCTACTTAGTAACCGTTCAGAGCGGGTCAAGTAGCCAGTGGTCTTGACTCTGTGGAAGGACTCTCTTGGGGCAGCAGAGTCAGCCTTAATTGTTGGTATCGACCGTAGGTATTTTTCATCGATGTCTCTCAGATTACCAGATTTCGTCCCCCCTGAACGGTTAAGTAGGTGGGTGGAATTAAATATAAGATGAACGTAGGTTGGGCTTCGGCCGTGAGCTCAGCCGAACGGTTGAAGCATGAAACCCAACGCCCGCATGGGTTACGCTACCGCTAACCCATCCTACAAATAATTGTGCCTCCCTACTTATTAAGTTTCTAACTGTTTACTGTTTACTGATCACTGATCACTGAATATCTGCTTCTCCCCCGACGACCACATCGCGGATGCGGAGACTGGGGCCACCGCAGCCGACGGGTAAACCACTTTGACCCCCTTTTCCGCAGCCTCCCGACTCATCCCAGTAGAAATCATCACCAATTGCCTCAATATTGGCTAGGGTTTTAAAGACATTACCGGAGAGAGTCACATCTTTAACCGGTTCAGCAATTTCTCCATTGCGAATCATCCAAGCTTCCCCGGCGCTAAAAGTGAACATTTCGCCGTTAGTCATGCCTCCCTGCCAATTTTGGGCATAAACTCCCGTTTTTATCCCCGAAAATAACTCTTTAACGGCAGTGGTTCCCCGTTCAATCCAAGTGTTGGTCATGCGGACAATGGGCGGATAATGATAATTGAGACAACGGGCGTTACCGGTCGGTTTTTCGCCTAATTTGCCCGCCGTTTCCCGCGAATGCAGTCTTCCCACCAAAACCCCATCTTTAATTAACTGAGTCGTCGTTGCGGGGGTTCCCTCATCGTCATAAAAATAACTGCCCCGATGACCTTCTGGATGGGCCCCGTCAAAGATTTGCAGGTTATCCGGTCCGAAACGTTTGCCCATACTCATCACTTCCAAAAGGTCAGGATTTTCGTATAACATATCTGCCTCGGAAAGGTGGCCAAAAGCCTCATGGACGAACAGACCGGTTAAAATGGGGTCGATGACGACGGTGTAGGTATCGCCCTTGACAGGGGGCAAAACTAGGGCTTCTACGGCCCGTTTAGCCGACCCTTGCACCTGTTCTTCTAAATTGACCAGATCCTCGAAAGCTTTTCGGGAACCGGTGGTTTCCCGGCCCGTTTGCACGCTGTCCCCATCCCTAGCGGTGGCCGAAAAACGCATTTCTACGTCTGACCATTTTTGTTCGATTAAAGTCCCGTCAGAAGTGGCTAAAAGAATATGTTGACTACTATCGCTGTAACGGACGGAAGTGGTGGCAATACTGGGATGATGTTGACGCAATAGGTTATTATAGCGATCGCAGAGGGCTTTTTTATCAGCTAATGGCACTAAACGCGGGTCTGTTCCCGTTAAAGGCAATTCACAGGAGATAATTACAGGTTCTACCGGAGCAATCAGGGTTTCTTCTTCCCCAATTAAACGGGCAGCAGCGATCGCATCTTCTAATCGTTCCTGTAAACTGGATAATTGATTAAAGCTGGCAAATCCCCAACCTCCTTTATAACAAGCGCGTACCTGACCACCGATAGCAATACCTTCGCTGAGGGTTTCCACTCGTTCGGAACGCAGTAGAATATTCGTCCCCCGCGCTTCTTCTAGACGAATTGTCAGGAAATCGACGCGGTTTTTATAACGGTTAATCAGTTCACTAATTAGGTTTTTATAGTCGTTTAGAGTATCGGTCATAGGAATTATGAATTATGAATTATGAAGTGGGGTGATGGGGTTTGGGGTGATGGGGTAGTGGGGAGATGGGGAGATGGGGTGTGGGGTGTGGGGTAGTGGGGCATTTGGCTGAAATTTCCCTAAACCCCTAAATCCCTAAATCCCTAAACCCCTAAATCCCTAAACCCCTAAACCCCTAAACCCCTAAATCCCTATATCCCCTTTCTAACTGATAACTGATAACTGATAACTGATTACTGATTACTGATAACTGAAATTAGGCGAGATAATCCTGTAAAGCTTTCACCTCTAAAGGTTGGGATTGCAGGGATTTTAAGGCCGCTACCGTCGCTTTTGCCCCGGCGATAGTGGTGATAATTGGTAACTTATAATCGAGGGCAGTACGGCGAATTTTTCGGCCATCGTTTTGGGATTCTTCACCACTGGGAGTATTGACAATAAACTGAATCCAGTCATTTTTGATCCAATCGACAACGTCGGGACGGCCTTCGTGAATCTTTAGCACTAAATCGATATTTTCGCAACCGTTTTCTAACAAAACTTTACGAGTTCCGGAAGTGGCGACAACGCGAAAACCGAGGGATTGCAGATCCTTAACCACGGGAACCATGGGGGTTTTATCGCGATCATTCATCGAGACGAAAACCGTCCCACTGGTGGCTAAAATCACGCCGGCGGCCATTTCTGCTTTAGCGAAAGCTTTGCCAAAATCGCTGTCAATCCCCATTACTTCCCCTGTAGAACGCATTTCTGGTCCTAGGAGAGTATCAGCACCGGGGAACTTCTGGAAGGGTAAAACCGCTTCTTTCACGGCAATATGACGGGGAATTGCTTCGCTGATGATACCCAATTCTGCTAGGGTTTTGCCCGACATGACGAGGGAGGCAACTTTTGCCAGAGGAACTCCCGTTGCTTTGGAAACGTAGGGAACAGTACGACTAGCGCGGGGATTCGCTTCTAAGATATAAACTGTCTCCCCCTGCACCGCATACTGGATATTCATCAAACCGATTACTTTTAAAGCTTTCGCTAGTTCCACCGTCCATTGTCGAATTGTGGTTAAAACCGAGGCACTCAGGGACGTATGGGGGATAGAACAGGCAGAATCGCCCGAATGTACGCCCGCTTGTTCGATATGTTCCATTAATCCCCCGATAACTACTGTTCCCGTCGCATCTGACAGGGCATCCACATCCACTTCGATGGCATTTTCGAGGAATTTATCGATTAAAATCGGGTGATCCGGTTCTATCTGTACTGCGTACTTCATATAGCGTTCCAATTCGCTATCGGAATAGACGATTTCCATTGCCCGACCGCCTAAAACATAGGACGGACGTACTACCACAGGATAACCGATGCGTTTAGCCACTGCTTGGGATTCTTGGAAACTGCGGGCAATACCGTTGGCAGGTTGTCGGATGTCTAATTGTCGGAGGATTTGTTCAAAACGTTCCCGATCTTCGGCAGTATCGATCGAATCGGGTGAAGTTCCCCAAATTTTGGTATTTACGGGACAATTAGGCGATTCTAAATATTTTTGCAGGGGAACCGCCAGTTTTAAGGGAGTTTGCCCACCGAATTGAATAATTAAACCCTCTGGTTGTTCCGCTTCGATGATATTTAAGACATCCTCTTTAGTCAGGGGTTCAAAGTAAAGGCGATCGCTGGTATCGTAATCGGTGGAGACAGTTTCCGGGTTAGAGTTGACCATAATCGTCTCAAAACCGGCTTGACTGAGGGAAAAAGCGGCATGACAACAACAGTAGTCAAATTCTATCCCCTGGCCGATGCGATTGGGGCCACCACCGAGGATCATCACTTTGCGTTTATCGGAGGGTAAAACTTCCGATTCTACCCGTTCGTAGGTGGAATAATAGTAGGGTGTCAGAGCCTCAAATTCTGCCGCGCAGGTATCCACCATTTTATAGACGGGAACGATACCTAAACCCTTGCGATAACTTCTTACTTCGTCCTCGCTGGTGTTGGTGGCGAAGGCGATTTGGCGATCACTAAAACCCTGTTGTTTAATAGCGAATAAGTCCTCTTTGCTGAGACTTTTCAGGGGAGTTCGTTTGAGGAACTTCTCGGTTTCCATCAAATCTGCCAATTTATCGAGGAACCAGGGATCGATCCCGGTTAGTTCGTGGATTTCCGACCCATTCATGCCCAATTTAAAAGCATGATAGATACTATAAACTCGTTCGGGGTTAGGTGTCCGCAAACTGGCCCGGACTTCCGAGAGGGGGGGGAGAGTTTCGACTTTATCGCAACCAAAGCCAAAACGCCCCGTTTCTAGGGAGCGGAGAGCTTTTTGAAAGGATTCTTGGAAAGTTCGACCGATAGCCATGGCTTCCCCGACGGATTTCATCTGGGTAGTTAGAATCGGTTGGGAGCCGGGGAATTTCTCGAAGGCAAAGCGAGGAATTTTGGTGACGACGTAATCGATAGTCGGTTCAAAGGAAGCCGGGGTTTTTTTGGTGATATCGTTGGGAATTTCGTCTAAAGTGTAGCCTACTGCTAGTTTAGCGGCAAATTTAGCGATCGGGAATCCCGTGGCTTTCGATGCTAGGGCCGAAGAACGGGATACCCGGGGATTCATCTCAATCACGATTACGTCGCCGTTAGTGGGATTAACGGAGAATTGGATGTTCGATCCGCCGGTTTCTACGCCAATTTCCCGAATAATTGCCTTAGAATAGTCCCGGAGGCGTTGGTATTCTTTATCGGTCAGGGTTTGGGCGGGCGCAACCGTAATCGAGTCGCCGGTATGGACCCCCATCGGGTCAAAGTTTTCGATCGAACAGATGATCACCACGTTATCGGCTAGATCGCGCATGACCTCTAATTCGTATTCTTTCCAGCCAATTAGGGATTTTTCGACGAGAATTTGCGATGTAGGCGAACAATCTAGACCATACTGGGCCATCGGTTCAAATTCTTCTTGGTTATAGGCAATACCGCCCCCCGTTCCTCCTAAAGTGAAGGCCGGCCGGATAATGAGAGGATAGGAACCGATCTGATGACCGATCGCTTTTGCCTCCTCTAAATTGTTGGCAATCCCCGAAGGACAGACGGGAACACCGATTTTCTCCATTGCTTTTTTGAATAGTTCCCTATCTTCGGCTTTTTCAATAGCGGGAAGTTTTGCCCCGATCAGTTCCACGTTATATTTTTCTAAAACGCCGCTTTTGGCCAAAGCTACGGCGGTATTTAGGGCAGTTTGACCGCCCATAGTCGGTAGAATCGCATCAGGACGTTCTTTGGCGATAATTTTCTCGACAATTTCCGGCAGAATTGGTTCAATGTAGGTGCGATCGGCCATTTCTGGATCGGTCATGATCGAGGCGGGGTTAGAATTGACTAAAATTACCTCATAACCTTCTTCTCGCAGAGCTTTACAGGCTTGAGTTCCCGAATAGTCGAATTCACAGGCTTGTCCGATGACAATCGGGCCAGCGCCCAAGATTAGGATTTTTTGTAAGTCATCACGGCGTGGCATAGGCTTAGGTTTGCTTGAGGATAAACCCCAATCATTGTATATGTTGTCACCCTCGATCCCGCAAAGCTTTATTTAGGTTTAATGACCTTATTGTGTCCCTCAGCCTTCAGCCTTGAATCAGTGATCAGATCTGAGCCTTGTACTAGCGACTGTTCACTATCTCCCCGCTCCCCAACACCCAACCGATCACCGAATAGGTACTAATAATATTTGGCAACAATTGTCAAACAATTGTAAAACTTCGTTATATTTAAGGAACATTTGAGAGACTAAGGAGCAGCGGAGTTGTGGCTTTATACGCGGATTTGCATCGGCATTTAGGGGGATCGGTAGTACCGAGAATTCTCTGGCGCTACTTTCACAGACATGAGCGGGATTTAGCGGCCAAATTCCCGGAATACCCCGCTTTTGAGGAATTTTACACCCGCAAACGCAATAGTTTAGATGAGTATTTGGAATTACACACCCTCGTCGAAAGTGTTCAAACCGCCCAAACTTTGCCCTATTTTATCTATCGTCTGATTCGCGGTGCTTACATCTTCGAGAATCTTGCCTATTTAGAATTGCGCTATACTCCCTACTATCGCACCGACGAACATTTGAACCAAACAGAGCGAATCGAGCAAATGCGCTCGATTGTCGAAATCGTCGGTCAAGCCTCGAAAATGAGCGAATATCCGATTATTACCAGTCAAATTCTCTGTATGCACTCGCGACTTCCCTACGAAGTCAACAAAGCGATCGTTGATCTGGCCCTAGGGATGAGAGAATACGTCTGTGCGATCGATATTGCTGGGGGTGATTCCCACTACCAAACTCGACTAGAGGAATTTGCCGGTTTATACAGTTATGCCCAAGAAGAGGGTTTAAATACCACGGGCCATCTTTACGAAACAAAGGACGGTTGTTATCCCCAATTACTGCCCTATCTGCAAAGAATTGGTCACGGTATTCAAATTCCCCTACGATATCCAGAACTGCTGCCGGAAGTTGCCCGTCGTCATCAATGTTTAGAAGTCTGTCCCACCACCTATTTAAAAACTGGCACCCTTGAGAGTTTATCGCAATTAAAGATAGTCTTCGATCGCTGTTTTGAAGCGGGGGTTGATATTGCTATCTGTACCGATAATGCCGGTTTACACAATGTCCGGCTCCCCTTCGAGTACGAGAATTTACTCACCCTGGACGTGATCGATTTTCGACAATTACAAGCTTGTCAAGATGCGGCTTTTCGCCATGCTTTTGCTTGGCCCTATAGTCAAAAACCCGCCTCACTTTTAACCGGTTTGTTATCAGTGGATAATCCCAAATTACCGGTTTATCACTAATAACATTAACCTTAGTTCGGGTTAGGCAAATTCTTTACCGCTCCCGAACTATAGCGTTTTTCCACTCTCCTGCATCCGGTTTGGGTAATTCTACTGAATCTTGATTAAACTCAACCCAAAGAGAGTATAAGTACAGAGGGAACCAAGGCCGAACATCAGGGAACGAGCGATCGGGACATTAGTGATATAAAAAAGGGAGAATAAAAGCCGGAGGATCACGAAAGCGATCGCACAGTTAGCGGCCAGGGATGAGGAGACTCCTGTAACGTAGGCCATGAGAGCGGCGGCACTATAGACCATAAAGGTTTCAAAACCATTTTGATGGGACCAAGTTGCTCGTTTAGCGTAGTCTGGGAGTTGGTCGAACAGGGCCCGGGGAGCGGAGGTATCGTAACCTACCTTAGCTCTAGCGTAGGCCACCAGCAGAAAAGGTAGATATACAGAGATAGCGGCAGCCACTATTGAATAGAGAAGAATGGCACTGACGGAGAGATTCATCGCTGAATTTAGTCAAAATAAAATAGGGTAACTAGCTTGCGTTGATCTTCCGCTTCCGCGCAGGTTTGCAAAAGGGTTTGACTGTCGTGGAAAGCAAAACAGATTAACTGTTGACAACGATTGATAATCTCCCGATTACAGAGGCTGCTGGCTTCCCCTAGGGATAGATGGTCATTTTCGGGACATTCCACCAGATGGATAACCTGCTGAAGTTGTTCTTGGGATTCCAGGGGCTGGCGATCGAGACTTTGGGGTAAGATCACGGTTAACAGATTAGGATCTGCCCGCATTGCCCCCTTAATGACGGCGGAATTGGTTCCCGTCGCCCCGGAGGTCATAATCCGATTGCCCGCCAGCACGAGGGCATAGGCCATCATTTCGATCAATTGCTGGTGTGTGATGGGAACGTGACGGGAACCCAATAAAGCGACGCGCTTAGAACCGGTCTGCTGAATGGCGGCTAGTTCTTGAGCTAGAGTGTCTAGGGTGTTAGTGGTATCTACAGATTGACTCAAAGACTTTTACTGCAAATTCGGACTGATTAACCGTCCGTTATTGTAGCATCGAATTGTCATAATCGGAAATTTGGCCCAAAAAACCCCAGCTACCGATCGAGGTGTCCTTTCTGTGGTGGTCCCCTATGATCCCTCAGAAATTGTTATTGGTGGGGAAGTGCCTCTAGATTCTGCGGTAAGATAGCTGCATAGACGATATTTACCCCAGAGCCATGACCACTTCTCCTGTTCCCCAAGGGGACGATTTTAGCGATCGCCCAATCCGTCCCGTACAGTATCGGGATTTGGAAGACATTGAAGCTTTAACCCTGGATGACTTCGATGAGGATATTGATCGTCGCGCCCAAAATTTCCGCACCCAGGTGCAGCAGGTGCGGCCTTGGTTTGGGTTGTTTAAAATTCTCAGTTTTTTTCCCAATCCTCTCCAACACCGTTTTCATGTCTATGTGGCTGAGTCCATGGCCAATCGGGGAGAAGAAGGGAAAATTCGCGGGGCAATCCAAGTCACCCCTTTTAATAGTAGTCGCAGCACTTGGCGGGTGGAACAGGTGCGGGTGCATCCAGGGGAGTCTTTAAGCGAACCCAAGGGCATCGGGGCGCAATTACTGCGTTATTGTCTAGAAACGGTTTGGGAAGCGCGCACCTGGGTGTTAGAGGTTAATATCAATCAAAAGGACAGTTTGGCACTTTTTCGGCAACACGGTTTTCAGCCTTTGGCAGAATTAACCTATTGGTCTTTACCGCCGCAATTATTACAGGAATTGAGCAAACAAGAGGCAGATTTACCGAATTTACTGCCTGTGAGCAATGCTGACGCTCAATTACTTTATCAGTTAGATTGTGTGTCTATGCCGCCGTTATTGCGTCAGGTATTTGATCGCCATATCCAGGATTTTAAAATCAATTTAGTTGATAGTTTGTTCGGTCGCTGTCAAAGTTGGTGCGGCGGTCCGCAAATTAGTCGCGGTTACGTTTTTGAACCACAACGAAAAGCGGCGATCGGTTATTTTGAATTAATTCTATCTAATCGGGATGAGCGACCCCATCAAGCGAAATTAATTGTCCATCCTGCCTACACTTGGCTCTATCCTAAGTTATTAATTCAGATGGCCCAGATCACACGCAAGTATCCCCCTCGATCGCTAGAGTTGATATCGGCTGATTATCAGCACGAAAGACGGGAATATCTGGAACAATTGGGAGCAATCCGCAGTTCCCACACCCTGATGATGTCGCGCTCGGTATGGCACAAAATCCGCGAAACTAAGCCGGAAAATTCCGCCTTAGCAGAAATGCTGCAGGGTTTACAACCGGTGCCGCGAACTCCCATCCCTAGTCGGATGTCTTGGTTAAAATGGCCCAATAATCCTCCCCTAGACTCCCTCGACAGTCCGGGAGAACTTCCCCCAGTTAAACCCCCCTCGGAACCCCCCGATCAGGGGCATCCAGTGTGATGGAAAGAGTCGCCGCCTTGGGCTTAGATATCGGCAAAAAACGGGTAGGAGTGGCAGGATGTGACGGCACAGGTTTAATCGCCACCGGTTTAACCACGATTATCCGTTCTTCCTTTGTTGCCGATATAGCACAGTTTGAGGTAATTGTCAAGGAAAGAAATATTAAGATTTTGGTAGCGGGACTGCCCTATACCATGGCGGGAGAGTTAGGATTTCAGGCCAAACAGGTACAAAAATACGCCCAGAAACTAGAGATCGCCTTGGATTTGCCCCTCGAATACATTGATGAGCGTTGCACGTCCCTAGAGGCGGAAGAATTCTTAAAAGCCAAAAAACAGTTTTCCTCTTGGGATAAGGGAGCGATCGATCGGGAAGCGGCGGCGATTATTTTACAACAATGGCTCGATCGCCGACGGCGAGTTAATACTGTTGTTTGAGGGGTTAAATACAGAAGCCAAAAACCTAACTAATATTAGCCAAAATTACTCATGACTTGTGCTATAATCGTTCTATGAGTAAGTTAACCATATCGGAAGCCGCTAAATTGAAAGGTGTAAGCGTATCGACGTTAAGGCGTT
>NZ_JADBVM010000315.1:0-18439 GCF_020244875.1 Microcystis sp. M44BS1 | reverse complement strand
TCATCAAAGGCTTTAATTGCTTCCTCATACCTTTCTAACCGCCATAATTGTCCCCCCCTTTCTATCCAAATATCCGCCTTCGCATTGGTATTAGGAACAATAACACCAGTAATCGCTATAAAAATTTCTAGTTTTTGTTGCGGACTAACTTGGGGTTGAGCAGTGGTTAATAATTGCGGTTTTACCTTCAATCTTTCTTGCAATCCGATAAAAGTGCTAATGGGAATCCCTAAACTAAACCCTAACTGAATTTTCCCTCCCCCTGCTGTTTCCGAACTTCCATGAATCCCTATTACTCTCCCCTGGGAGTCTAAGACTGCACCGCCACTCATGCCCCCAAATGTGATGCTGGTATAAACTAATTCATACCCTCCGGTTAAAGAAGCAACACTTTGTAATGTTCCACTTTGTTGAGTGCTTAAAGGACTTTGGCGGGTTGCTAGTAATCCCCCTTCTTTATCGTGAATTGTACCGCCACTAAACAACCATTTCGAGGGATTTTTGCCAATTTTGGGGAAGCCTGCCGCAAAAACAAAATCACCGGTATTTGGGTTATAATTCGCTATTTCCGCAATGGGATAATTGTCCAGGCTTTCAAACTGAAAAACTGCTAAATCTACCCCTTCCTGCCGGATGATGGTGCTTTTCTCGATGTTTCGAGTTTTGCCGTCGCTGGTGACGACGGTGTAGGTGTGATCGGCACATCTGGTGGTGCCTTTGATTTTTTCGCAGAAGACATGGTCTGCGGTTAGGACGGTGTAAATATTCCCTTCTTTAGCGATAATGACACCGCTACCGTTTCCACCGCTCGTACTATCAATCCGCACGGTGAAACCCTTCGCTTTCGCTTCTAATTCGGCGATATAGTCAGTAGGGGCGGTGGTTTCTATATCGGGGTTCACCGGCGGTAGGGGTAGGTTATAGGCGCTGAGGATTTCGGGACGGATGTAGGTTAATAGGGTATTGATAGAAATGCCCCAATTAACCGCTCTCATCTGTTGGATTTCTGCGTCTGTGGGTTTCGTACCGTCTTCGTAGATGTAGTTAGAGAGAATCGGATGGGCCGATCGCCCGTTAATGCCGATTAAATCCCGCTCGACAAAAATGCCGCCGCCACTCATTCCCTGCACGATATCGCCACTATAACCGACGCTGTAGCCATCCCGGAGGGGTCGATCGCTCACCTGTTCGAGGGTTCCCTTTGTCGTCCGATACTGTCCCGTTTCGGCAACATATCCCGCGGCCACCACTTCTAAACCGATCCTGTTTTGATTGATGGTAAACTCCGCGATGGTGGCGATCGAATAGTCCCGGGTATCCCTAAACTCCAGCAGAGCGAGATCTTGATTCTCCGATAGGGAATTGGGGACAATGCGGGCCGCACGGCTGTGGCCGTCGTAAGTTTGTACCTGTAGGGTTTTCGTGTTGCGGGTAACGTGGGCGTTGGTTAGGATAAGGTAATTATCGCCTTTTTTAGCGATAATCGTCCCCGATCCCCGATTTGTCTCGCTAGTAATCCGAACGGTGACTCGTTGTAGGAATTGCTCCTCGGTAAGCTCCTGATCGCCCTGTGCCGTCAGAATGGGATGATTAGAAATATTTCCGGCAGCCGGGGTGATAAGGGTTAACCCGGGTTGAGGCAGTAGGGAGAAAAGAAGGATGAGGGCGATCGAAGGTTTGATCATGGCTTTTACCTAGCTATTTTAAATAGTAGAAAACGGGTTTCTCCGAGAAACCCGTTTTCTGTGCGTTACTCAACGGATTTAGTATAAGAACGAAGAAAAAAGAAGATACTGGAGGTGGTGAGAAGTGCGATCGCTGGGGGAATAATCGGAACCCAGAGACCGAAATAACTAAAGAGAAGCCAACCGATACCAGTAAGGGAAATCACAGCGATCGCCACTGTCAAAAGTACCGTTTTTACCCGAAGAAAACGCCACGTTAACAATCCCCCCACCAGGGACCAACCCAGCACCCAGAAAGCCTCCTGTAGGGGATTCCAGAAAGCGATCGAGGTACGTTTTCCTTCCATTGTATCGAGAATTTGACTGACCGCGTGCGCGTGCAAATAAACCCCCGGAATTGCTTCCGATGGGTTGCGACTAAAGGGGGTTAAAAAATCATCGATCCCGGGTTCTGTTACTCCAATCAGGACAATTTTTTCCCGGACCGATTCGGGATTAAAACGCGGATCTAAAACCTGTTGGAGAGATTTTTTCGGGGCAATTTTTGTGATTGCATCGCTGCCATTATCGGCGATTCGACGGTAAGCGAGCATAACTTGACGGCCGGATCGGGTATCGGATTGACTGGTTCTATAGGGGCCGCGGTTGGATTGTAGCCAGTCACCGAGATGAGTATCCCCGATATTAATTTCTAGAATTCCCCGCTGCAGTTTATTGCAGTCAAAATCTTGATTCTGGGATTCTAGATATCGTTTGGCAATTAGGAGACTAAAACTAGGAGCATAATCTTTAAAATTACAGGACATTGAGTCAACTTTGGCCAAAGAATCCGGGGGAAGACAGGGAGAGGTGCGATCGAGTTTTGCCTGATATAAAAAACGACGAATTCGGGGAACTCCGGCAATGGTTTCGTCTGGGACTATGTTACTAAAACCACTCTGATTTTTTGGCAGTTCCGGGGGTGGGGGAAATCCGTCCGGTTGCGGGTAATTATTAAACTTACAAATCGAGATAAAATTAGGAGTATTTTGTAATTGTTTGGCTAGGGGTGGATAATCTTGACTGGCAGCGATGGGACGGAGGATATCTAAGGCGATAATTTGCGGTTCGTAGGGCAGTAATTTATTTAAAAGCTGCGATAATGCTTCTCCTGCGAGGGAACGTTTTCGATCGCTTCCGGGTATTGTTGGTCTTTTCATCCCCATGCGATCTTGATATTCCCAATCTTGGCGATCGATGGTAATAATTAATAATCTTTCGTCGGGTTTATCTTTGGGTTTTAGTTGCATCAGGCGATCATAAATATTTAATTCTAAGGGTTCTAAAATTCCTGTTTCTCTTATTGCCAAGACTGTCATCGTTACGGCTAAACCTAAACCGAAAGTTAGAGCAAATCGTCGCCAATTTTGTTGTTTTTGAGGGGAGTTACTGAAACTATGCCAAGTGGGGGGTTCTTCGGTGGGATTGGGGCAAACTACGGGCAGCCAACTGGCACAGGGATAGTCTTTTTCCCAGTCATCGTGGAGATTTTTTTGGGCTTCATGTACGGCGCTATAGAGAGATTTATTATTGGTAAAAGCGGTTAAAAAGTATTGCAGAAATTTGGGAGAAACGGGATCGGGTAATTTCTCGCGCATAAAGATTAGATGGGGTAATGCCATCCCTTTTTCCCGTGATAGTTGTTGTGCTAAACCGATACCATCACAGGAGTTAAATATCGCTAACTTTAACCCGTTTTTAGTGGCTTCTCCCAGGGAAAAGCTAAAATCAGCTATCTTTAATTTATGAGTTTCTGTTAGTTGAATTTCGCAATCTTGACCATCTTCTGTACTGGCACTATGACCGCTAAAAAAGAGAATATTCCAAGTTTCTTGACGCAATAACTGATTTAATTTTTGCGGGTGAGGGGCTTTTTCCCAGATAATTTCTGCTCCTGCTTTTCCCGCAATATCGTCTAAAGTTTTGCGATCTTCTTCGAGAAATCTTAAGTCGGTGGCATAGCCTAAAATGGCTAAAATCCGAATTTTTTCATGATTTTTTAATTGTCTGGCTAAGGTATCGTATTCTGAGACAATAATGGCTATATCTGCGCCAGTATTTTGGAGGATTTCCCATTTTTCCCAGGGGAATCTTTGCAGCCAAATATTATCGGTTTGTAACCAGATACGAAAGTTATTGCCAGAGCGCAGAATTGCGGTTTTGATCGGTTCAAATTCTGGGCTATTATTTAACCATTTGTTTAAGTTATCCTCAAATAATTTGGCTTTTTCTTGGCAGTTTTTAAAAACTAAATTCTGCTGAGAACTATTGGTAATTTGTTGGGGATTGCTATCTTTTAAGACTTTAAAAAATCCCTCTAATTCACTATAGTAACGTTGCCATTGACGGTAAAAAGTTAATAACTCTAAATTAGCTGGTAGCCTTGCTTTGATCACAGTTTGGGGACGAGAATTAAGATCGGGACGAATTTCTAATTTTACTTTAAATCCCCGATCGAATGTGCCATCTAGTTCGAGAGTTAAGAGTTTAATCATGAAGTTTTTCCTCGCTTACACTTGTAAATATTCGGTTACTTTTGCCGATTCTAAAGCCACTTCAATGAAGAATTTATCCCCCAATTCAGCATCAAATCGATAACGAATAAATTCATCGTTATCTGTGGCAATTACTTCTCGAAAAACTTGGCCAGTTTCCGTGAGAATAGTTAATTTTAAATGGGGGGGTAAAGTGCTTGTTTCTCCCGTGGGGTAAACAGTCGCTTGCAGGCTAAATATTTCTTCAGTTTTAGCGATAGTAATCATCAAAGCGAGGGGATTTCCCAGTAATTCTACTCCTAAATCTTTGATGCGTTTAATTTCTGTATTTTTGAAAGCTGGAACCAGTGACAGTGATCTAAAATCGAGGATACTTTGCCAATCAATGGGGAAATTATCAGTAAACCAATTGGTTAACTTGACGGGGGATTTTTGCCGACGGGTAATTAAAATTTTTCTCCAGTTACTATTGACGATAACTGCTGCCCATTCTTGAAAAGCAACGGCTTTTCTGGGAAAGATTAACTGAGGATTAGCTAAGATGTCTAGTAAGGTTGTCAATCTATCTAAAGATAGTTTTTCTTCCATCTTTTCCTGTTCAATCTTCACTGGTTGTAATTGACACTCTCCCCATAAATCTAAAGAATCTGATCCTGATTGCAGTTGATTTCTCGGTAGAGAGTAGTTAAGATTACGCTTAATATATTGTCCTTTTTCCTTAATATCTTTATAGGTAGTATAACCCCAAATTCTCAGATAACTTTCGGCAGTGTTTACCTGTACCGCTAAATAATAATCACCAATTAATTGAGGAATATCTACCCATTCTTGAGGAATTTCGATCGCTTCTAGATCCAGAGTTTCGCTGGCAATAACGATCACTGACTTTTCCCCTAATTTAACGGTAAAACCATTAACTCCTAGTTGCCAAAAATCTTCTTGATTTTCTACTAAGCTAACCCCAGGCATCCCTGACTGTAGATAGTTATAAATAACTTGTTGACAGAGATAATTAACATAAAATCTCTGACGAATACTGGCATCGGTAAAACTGGCACTTTTTGCCCAACTTATCTCTTGAATATCTGCGGGTATTTCTAGCCAAATGCTATCAGGAGTTAGTTCTAACCAATCATTAACCATAATTAATCCTCCTGAGTTGTTGCGCTGGTTTGATAGTAGTATGTTAGCCATGGTTCTATTGCCTTACTAATAACTTCTCTATCGTGAGACTGGAAAGGAATATGCAGGTTTTCGGTGGCCCAGGGTAAAAACTTTTTAGCGAGGTGACGATAAACTTTATCCAGTTCCCTAGAAACCTGATATTGTTTGATAACTACCGTGGTAATTTCTGTAATCTTAGCGGCAATTGCCACTTGTCCCAACCCTAACCCATAAGTCATCTCTAGAATTAACTGAATTTGCGGATGCAGTTTTGCCTGTTGTGGCTGCTGACAAATCTGTGAAATTTCTGCCCGTAACCAAGCTAGAATTTTTTGGTGGTTTTGTTGCGACTCGCGAAAATTTTCCGCCGCTTCTAATTGCTGCCAAGGGGTATCATGGAGAGTATCTTCGATCATTTCCTCCCTCGTGCTACTTTCCTCATCCCCGAAAGGTTGCTGTAGGGAAATTGTTTTTCCTTGGGGAAATAAATAATCAAAAATAGCTTGTCCCGCATCCTCTAACCATCGGGTAATTGTCGCAGAATTGATTTTGATGGTAGAGTGGCTATCCGAGTTATAGGCAGCGGCGATTTTTTGCCAGATTTCTGGACTAGGTTCCTGAATTTTACCATCGGTTTTTATTTTTGCCTGGGCATAAATTTCTTTATAGTAATCCCAAGCTAAAAGGTAATTTTCGAGAGTTTCTCCCACTAATCCCCTCGCCAGGAGAGCTTGGCTGAGACGCGCTCCGGTAGAATTAAGTAGTAGGCTCCAAGTATTATGGCCGAATGCTTGACTAATCTGACGGATGCGATCGATTAAGCGATATTTAATCCTCTGAGTGGCAAAATTATCGAAGCGAGTAGAGAATAAAGGCTTAAAGTCAGCTAAGATAGCCTCAAAATCAAGAATTCCTTCGTTAAAGTAGTCTTCGATCTGATAATCTAGTTTGGCTTGATATTTTTGATAGATTTCGGCAGCAGCCCAGTAGCAAGGTTCCTGCAAATAAGCGTATAAATGCCCACGAAAAAGATGATTTTTGGAACTGGGATTCTGATACTGTTGGTGAAAGAATAGGGACCAATAATCCTCGGACTCGACATTAGGATCGATTGGGCCATAGCTTTCCATGTTACGACGCAAACGCCGATCGCAATTCCATTGTGTCCTATTTTGCTGCAAAACTAAAAAGCAACAAAACTTCTCCAGCAAAGTCTCTCGTTTTTTCATCTAGCTACTCCCCGTGGAGGTCAACTAAACTGTCTATCGTTCCACTTCCAGCTTTTATGCAGTATTTTGGCATTTTGTTACAAATTGATCATACTCGGTCGAGGAGAGCCACAGTACATGGCTTTTTTACCCACTCCCAACCCCCAACAGCTAACCCCCATAGAGGACTACGAGGGGCATCTTTAAAAAAAACCTGTCCACTGTTCCTGAGAAACGTTAACATAAGTTAACAACCCCTTGACAACCGATAAGATCATCCTCAATTTATCAGGAGTTCGACAGCGTGAACAAAAACGGTAATAACAAAAAATGGCGCAATGCGGGACTATATGCCCTATTGTTAATCGTAGTCCTTGCCTTGGCCTCAGCTTTCTTCGATCGCCAGCCAGCAGTGCAACAAACTTGGAAGTATAGTGAATTTTTACAGGAAGTACGGGAAGGTAAAGTAGAAACCGTGCGCTTAAGTGCCGACCGGCAACGGGCGATCGTACCCACTCAGGACGGTACAAATGTATTGGTCAACCTACCCAACGATCCGCAATTAATCAACATCTTGGCAGAAAATAACGTTGATATTTCCGTACTGCCCCAAAGAGAAGAAGGAGTATGGGTAAGAGCCTTCAGTAGCCTCTTTTTCCCGATTTTACTTCTTGTTGGTCTATTTTTCTTGCTCCGTCGCGCCCAAAGTGGCCCCGGTTCCCAAGCGATGAACTTCGGCAAATCGAAAGCAAGAGTACAGATGGAACCCCAAACCCAGGTTACTTTCGGTGATGTGGCCGGGATTGAAGGGGCAAAATTAGAATTAAACGAAGTGGTGGACTTCCTCAAAAATGCCGATCGCTTCACGGCAATTGGGGCAAAAATCCCCAAAGGAGTCCTTTTAGTCGGTCCTCCGGGGACAGGTAAAACCCTGCTTGCTCGCGCAGTAGCTGGAGAAGCGGGAGTCCCGTTTTTTAGTATTTCCGGTTCGGAATTTGTGGAAATGTTCGTCGGGGTGGGTGCTTCTCGCGTCCGCGACCTATTTGAACAAGCGAAAGCGAATGCACCTTGTATCGTCTTTATCGATGAGATTGATGCTGTCGGTCGTCAACGGGGCGCCGGTTTAGGGGGTGGTAACGATGAACGGGAACAAACCCTCAACCAATTATTAACGGAAATGGACGGTTTTGAAGGTAATACAGGTATTATCATTATCGCCGCCACTAACCGTCCTGATGTATTGGATGCCGCTTTATTACGTCCGGGTCGTTTTGATCGCCAAGTGGTGGTGGATCGTCCCGATTACGCTGGCCGTAAGGAAATCCTTAATGTCCACTCCAGAGGCAAAACTTTGGCCCAGGACGTGGATCTCGATAAAATCGCTCGTCGTACCCCCGGTTTTACTGGTGCGGATCTGGCTAATTTGCTCAACGAAGCTGCAATTTTAGCGGCACGTCGCAATTTAACCGAGATTTCCATGGATGAGATCAACGATGCGATCGATCGTGTCCTGGCCGGTCCTGAGAAGAAAAATCGCGTCATGAGTGAAAAACGCAAAACCTTAGTTGCTTACCATGAAGCTGGTCACGCTTTGGTGGGTGCTTTGATGCCGGATTACGATCCCGTCCAGAAAATTAGTATTATTCCTCGCGGTCGCGCTGGGGGTTTAACTTGGTTCACTCCTAGCGAGGATCGCATGGAATCCGGGTTATATTCTCGCGCTTATCTGCAAAATCAGATGGCTGTAGCTTTGGGGGGTCGTTTAGCTGAAGAAATTATCTTCGGTGAGGAGGAAGTGACTACGGGTGCTTCTAATGACCTGCAACAGGTGGCACGAGTAGCGCGGCAAATGGTCACTCGTTTCGGCATGAGCGATCGCCTAGGACCGGTGGCCTTAGGTCGTCAAAATGGTAATGTTTTCCTAGGTCGTGATATCGCTTCCGATCGAGATTTCTCCGATGAAACTGCGGCAGCTATTGACGAGGAAGTGCGTAACTTAGTGGAACAGGCCTATCGTCGCGCTAAAGAGGTTTTAGTCAATAACCGCGCCATCTTGGACCAGTTAGCACAAATGTTAGTGGAAAAAGAAACCGTGGACGCGGAGGAGTTACAAAATATCCTCGCTCATAACGATGTGAAAATGGCGGCTTTAGCTTAAGTTTTGTAACATTTTCTTGACAAACAGCATCCATCAGGGTGCTGTTTTTTTTGATAGCTGTTAATCGGGTGCATCTCAATTTTTGTCAATCCCACACAGAGAAAACGGGTTTCTCGGAGAAACCCGTTTTCTACTCATGTAATTTGGGATTTTTAAGCGGAAACTTTCTCCTAAAGTTGATTCAAGGTAGGGTTGATTCAAGGTAGGGTTGATTCATGAATCAACCCTACCCAAACCCCGAAGCGCATTAGTTTTTCGGTGGGATGCTTACAGATAGCTGCTGATATATCTGTAATAATTTAAGAGTCACTGATAATTAATGTGGGATGTACCCCTGTTAATCAGCTTCACAATACCCAGTTTAAATGCGTCTTAAGTAGGGAGGCACAATTATTTGTAGGATGGGTTAGCGGTAGCGCAACATGAGCGGACGTTGGGTTTCATGCTTCAACCCAACCTACGTTGATCTTATATTTAATTCCACCCACCCACTTAGCTTAACAGTCCTGTCTTTTCACTGATTACTGATTACTGATTACTGTTCACTGATTACTGATTACTGTTCACTGATTACTGATTACTGTCATGTAGCATCGATGACTACTTCCTCTTTACCTATTTTAATTGTTATTTGTGGGGCAACTGCCACGGGAAAATCCAGTTTAGCCCTACAATTGGCCGAAAAGTTTAATTCAGTAATTCTCAGTGCCGATTCCCGACAAATCTATCGAGAATTTAATATTGGTACTGCTAAACCTAGCTTAGAAGAATGTCAGCGGATTCCCCATTATCTAATTGATATTTGTGATCCTCAAGATAATTTTACCCTAGCACAGTACCAAGAACAAGCTGAGGATTTAATCAGCAATCTCCACTATTCTCCTCTGTTTTTGGTCGGTGGTACGGGACTTTATATCAAGTCCATTGTCAAAGGTTTAAAAATACCGAGGGTTTCTCCTCAAGCGGATTTAAGACGGCAATTACAAGCTTTAGGGCAATCCTATCTTTATCAAATTCTGACGCAGGTAGATGAGGAGGCAACTAAAAAAATTCATCCCCATGATCAGGTCAGGACTTTACGCGCTTTAGAGGTTTTTTATCTGACAGGAAAACCTATCTCTAGTCAGCAGGGAGAAAATCCTCCCACTTATCCGATTTTACAAATTGGTTTAGATTGTTCCCCAGAAAGTTTAGGCAAGCGGATCACTGTTCGTACTGATCAAATGATCGCCAGGGGATTAGTAGCAGAGGTGCAGAATTTGGGGGATAAATACGGTTGGGATTTGCCACTTTTGCAGACTTTGGGTTATGCAGAGATTAAGCAATATCTGCTCGGGGAAATTTCTTTAGAACAGGCGATCGATCTAATTATCCTCCACACCCGTCAATTTGCTAAACGTCAGCGCACTTGGTTTCGTGCCGATGCTGATATTGTCTGGTTTCCCATCGATAAAGAAAATTTATTGAAATCGGTGGAACGAAAAATTATTTTGTTTCTTGAGGGGTTGTCAAGGCCCGATATAAAAACACATCATCATGATTAAGGATTAACTGAAAGTTCTCATTTTGATGCAGTTTATTTAAGTGATCATCAATTAGTTCTGGTGAACTAGACCAACCGGGATGACGGCGATCGAGTAGGATATAATTAAATTGATTTAAATCTAGGGATTGGGAACCTTCGATCGCTAATTTGATCATTTCTCGATGGGTAAGATGGGGGGCAATTCTAGAAGTAGTCAAGACACTCTCACTGGTGGTAATTTGGGTTAGAGCTTTTTGGGTGGCGGACCAAGTATCGAGGGAATTTAAATACAGTGACCAAAAATAGCCGTATTTAGCTAAGGCAAAAAAGGCAATAATTGCCCAAGTAATTATCCATTTAGGCTGCTTCAACCAGCTGCTATTATGGGCTAAAGTGGCGATAACCGCTAGAAATAAAAAGGGCAAAATTGGCAGGGAATATTGAGTGGTTAAGTTTTTTTGTGGGGCATGATCTGCTAATAAATTTAAAGCGAGTGCGGGAATAGCGGCAATTATTGGGGCAGAATAGCGCCAGGATAAACCCCAAACTAAGGGAATAAATAATAGGATTAGGTATTCTAGATTATGGCCAGTAAAGATTTTTCCCAAGACAAGATCGGGTTTGAGGAAAAGATTAAAGATAATTGCTGGCAAACTATCTCCTAGATAACTATATCGAGAATCAGCCATTTCAATAACTGCCGATTTTCCTGTCAGGAGAGGGATTAATAATTTCGTGGCGATAATAAACCAAAGAATGCCGGTAATCATGGCAATTATTCCGGGGATTTTTTTCTTTTCCCAGAGAAGTAACCAGATACCCATTCCCAACAATGTTAAAGAGAGAATTGCTTTACAACCGAGAATAATAATGATTCCTAGACAAAATCCCCAGAGATTATTTAATCTTGCGGCCAAAATTGTCCAAAAAATGGCTGGAACTGCGATAACTTCTGGATGAAAATCAAAGAGATTGACGTTAAAAATCAGGGGATAGAGCAGATAAACTAAGGCTAATGTATAAGCTTGTTTTTCTTTTAATCCCGCTTGTATTGCCAATTGCCAGAGGGGAAAAACGGCAAGGGAAAGGGAAAAAGCTTGTAAGAAAAGCAGCCAATAAACACTAGGATAAATTTTATAAAGTAAGGCTATAGGATAGAGAATAAAAGCGATATGATCGCCTAAGATATGGTAGCCAACAAAAGATATAATCGGTGGTTTACCTTGAGAAATTAAGTAAACTCCCTGATCGAACCAACCAAGATCGAGAGCATTAGATTGAAATAAAATATGTCTGATAGCACTGCAAATAAACAGGATTATTGTAGCGCAACTAATTAACCAAAATAAATCATTTTTTTTGTGCATAATCGTTAAGTTTTACTGGGATTTTTCGGGATTATTACGACAATACTGCCAGGTATCTCTAAAATAGGAAGCAACTTCAGTAAACCATGCTTTAAAAATATTTCTGTTCTCACTGGTGACGATAACCCCATTAATAAACTCTTGCCATTGGGGATCATTAGCGGGAAGAATAAAACCATAATAATCACAATTTAAAGGATTGCGGGGGATAAGTTGATAATCTTTTCCTAGGGATAAACCGAGAATGACAGCTTCTCCAATTAGCAGAATCCCATCACTAGCAAAAGCATCTATTCTATTCCTTCTTAAACTTTGGATACCTCGCAGTCTTCCCGTCACTCCTTGAAATTCTTGATAGGTAGCAAGAGGGTATTTTTGTCTTAATAATTCTTGAGTGGTGGTATCTCGCAAAACTCCAATACTTATACCTTCTAAGGACGAAGAAAAGTTAAAATTCTTCTGATTATCACTCCGAACTAAAAACTGAGTTCCCGTCACAAAAAAAGGACGAGAAAAACTGACACCATCAGGTATATTTTTTCTGATACTATTAGGACCACACTCGAAATCAACGGTTTTATTTTCCAATAACTGGAAGCGATTAAATAAAGTCGATTTATAAATTTTGACACTGATGATCTGGAGGTTTAATTTGTGCTTAAGTTCCTCTCTAAGCAATTGGATAAAATCTAAGCATAATCCCTGTAAACTATTATTACTATCTCGATAGCCAAACGGAATGGCATCTTCTCTCATCGCTACTTCTAATAATCCCGTGCGTTTAATTTTTTCCAGAACCGTTTCAGACTTAGCTGGGAGAGCAGCAAAAATATTAGATAAAATAACGAGAGTAAGAATGATTAATTTCATGACTTTTGCCGAGATTATTTAAGATTTGTTATGGACTTGATCCCATTGATCTAAAATGTCTTTGAATAATAATTCATCTAACCATGTTTTTACTACCACTGTCAAAGGTAAAGCCAATAATAAACCTAAGATGCCAAACATTTGAGCAAAGAAAATTTGAGCGATTAGGGTAATTGCCGGTAGTAAAGATACCTGTTTAGCCATGACAGTGGGTGTCAGCCAATAACTTTCGACATTTTGGATAATAAAATAGAGAATCAGAATAGCGACAATTTTCCAAGGTGCATCGATAACAGCAATTAGAATGGGAAAAATCACACTAGCAGTCGGTCCGATATTAGGGATAAAATTGAGCAATCCTGCTAGGATAGCATGAACGAGAACTAGATTAATTTGTAGAACAAAAAGACCGAAACCACTGAATAATCCCACCATAGTTGAACTAATGGCAATTCCCAACAACCAATTACCCAAACCCACTTCCGATAGGGTAAGAATTTCCTCGGCACGACGACGATAGAAGTTAGGAAATAATTTTAAGAAAGCTTGTCGATAGGGTTGGGGGTTGGCTAACATCATCATTGCTAACACCAGCACGAATAATAATTGCAAAATTGCCGCAACTGAGTTAGAAAAGAAGGTAAAAAAGTTACTAAAAACAAAAGTTCCTAAAGGTTGTAACTGCTGGACTAAATCAGTTAAATTAGGCAGCGATGGCAACCAATCAAATTGAAATTGTTGTCGCCATTGAATCGAGTTATTGCGGACTAAATCCCAAGCTTGCGGTAAAAGTTCAATTAATTTTTGAAACTGTTCGATAAAGGGGGGAACAATAATTATAAAAAATAAAATCACAATTGCTAGACTCGTCAGCAGGGTAATTAAAATAGCCAAACCCCTTTTAATCCCTAATCTCTGCAATCCTTTCACACATCTATTTAAGGCTACGGTAAATACGATCGCCATAAAAATCAATAATAACAGCTGTCGAATCTGCCACAATACATAGAGAGCCATTATTAAACAGATAAACCCCAACCACTGACCAAATTTCACGACCTTTATTTATCCTATCGGGACAAGTTTTATCATACAGCAGTCGGGAGTCAGGGGGCAGGAGATAGGTTTTAGGTTTTGGGGTTTTGGAGTCTTGGGGTTTTGGGGTTTTAGTTCAATTTCCCCAGTTCCCCACTTCCCCACTTCCCCAGTTCCCCACTTCCCCACTTCCCCACTTCCCCACTTCCCCACTTCCCCACTTCCCCACTTCCCCAACAGCAAAAATTAAGTTTTCTATCAAAAATTTGCTAATTTTGCTGTTATGTGCTATACAATTACGCCACAAAACAGGATAGAAAAACGAGATTTTTTTAATTACCAGACATTTTCTCAAATTTTATGGCAACTCTCCCAGAGTCAAATTATCCTAAAAGAAATCCTCTCCTAGAAAATCCGACAAGACTCAGAGAAATTGTGGCCGTTAATGCTTTTATCCTTGTATTAGGACTTCGATGATGAATGAATTGGAGCGATACTATAAAGTTTTAGGGTTAGATCATGGGGCATCTCTCGACGAGATCAATCAAGCCTACAAAGATTTGGTGTTTATTTGGCATCCCGATCGCATTCCCAAAGATAATCAGCGTCTTTTGGAAAAAGCCACCGCTAAACTGCAAGAAATTAACCACGCTAGGGAACAATTGCGGCAAATTCATCAAAATTCTCCTAAACGCTCCAATTCCCCCCCTAAAACTGAAAAACAGCCCGCCCACGCCTATAAAACTGCTTCCCCCTATCAGCCTCACCCTAGCCAACCCGGCCAAAATTCCCAAACCCACAGTCATAAAACCCATAGTCAACAAACCCACAGTCAACACAGCCACTCCCAGAATAACCATCAGGTCCACAATCATGCCGCCTGGCGCCCTCACTATCGGGATTTAAACGGAGCCGATTTACAGGGAGCCAACCTGAAAGAAAAAGATCTCTCTAGTCGCAGTCTCATCGGGGCAGATTTAAGCCATGCCGACTTAAGCGATAGCTTCCTGCACAAAATTAACCTAGAAAAGGCTAATCTGTACAAAGCTAATCTTTTTCGCGCCAATCTCCTCGAAGCTAACCTTAAAGGCGCAAATTTACAGGAAGCCAATCTCATCGGGGCGGATTTAAGTGGGGCGGATCTGTCGGCGGCAGATTTACGCGGGGCAAAAATTGGCTTCGGTAAGCGTATTATGGTCAAATTAACTGGAGCAATTTTAACGGGAACAATTCTCCCCGATGGTTCGATTCATCAATGAATAACCTCCTGCTAATTTTGATATTTTTTTAATAGGAACTATTACCCGATGGGCATTTATTACACAATTGCTGCTGTTTTTCTAGGGATGCAATTAGCTGCAGGAGAAAATTTATCGGCGGCGAATTCTGATTTTTCACTGCTGCAAAAAGCTCTAGAAAAACACAATTTTATCGTCAAACTTGCCCCACCACCAGTGCGAGGAGCCTACGGTTTATTTGATAGTAAAACTAGAATTATTTGGATTCATCCCCTAGTTTTTGACTTAGGTATTGCCCGACCAACATTAATTCATGAAGCTGTCCATGCCGCTCAACTTTGTCATGGAGGCAAAACAGTTAAAGCTCTTAATTTAGGGATAGAACCCCCGGCAATGACCAGAAGATTTTTTATGAATTATGAGGGTTTTAGCAGACAAATTGAAGCCGAAGCCTATACTATTCAAGTTCAGCCCGATGGTCTAGATTTAGTGATTTCTTTACTACAAAAATATTGTCCTTAGAAAACCTGTTCATAAATCTACCAATCCCGTTCTAATTCTTCGGCTACACGACGATAATCGGCGCTGGCTTCTTGGGCATTTTTACCGCGCCAATTGGTAATAGCAACCCCGTCTAAAACGGCTTTTTCGTGGGCTTTATAATTTCTGACAAAAGCATGACAGGCGGGAATACCTAATTCTAATAAAGTATTTTGTGCTTCTAAAGTTTCCTTAAGACTACGAGAATCCACTTTTGTTAATAAAACCCGATAGGCAATTCCTAGGGGTTTAACTGCCGTGCGTACCGTGTCAATTAAAGCCATTAAATCCATCGGTGCGGGAGGAGTCGGTAAAATCAAATAATCTGATTCTGCTATGACTGCCGTAAGTAATTCGGAACGCAAAGCTGGTGGTGTGTCAATCACGATCAGATCGTACTCGATAATTTGACGCAATTCTCCTAATTTCTCTGTATTAATTTGCTTGGCTAAATCAAATACCATACCCGCTTGATTTCTTTCTACCCACCAAGTGGAGGAACCCTGGGGATCCGCATCCACCAGCAAAACACGCTGATTCTGTCCCCAAATTGCCGCTAAATTAACCGCAGTGGTGGTTTTACCCACACCACCTTTACCATTGACAACAGCGAGAATTTTTGGGCTATTAGGCTTTAATTGCGAGGTCATTTTCAGTTATCAGTTATCAGTTATCAGTTATCAGTTATCAGTTATCAGTTACCAGTTATCAGTTACCAGTTATCAGATTTGAGTTTTAAGTTCACTGATTACTGTTTACTTTGTTACTGATCACTGAAAAAAAGCTCCCCACTGATCACTGTTTACTGATTACTGATCACTGAATATAACTAACCAGAAAGTTTTTGATCTAAGATTTGGCTAGTTAATTTAGGATCGGCCTTACCGCCGCTTTTTTTCATGACTTGACCGACAAAAAATCCCTTAAGATTGGTTTTACCCGCCCGGAATTTTTCTAACTCGCTTGGATGGGAGGCGATAATTTCCTCGATCAGTTTTTCGATCGCAGAAGTGTCAGAAATTTGTATTAATCCTTTCTTTTCCACCAGTGCTTTGGGTGAACCGCCTTCGGTGAGAAGTTCTGGTAAAATTTCCTTAGCAATTTTGCCACTAATTGTTCCCGCTTCAATCAGTTTAACTAATTCAGCTAAGTCTGACGCTTGCAGGGCAATTTCCGTGATCATCAGCTTATTATTATTCAAATAAGCTGCGATATCTTGACTGATCCAGTTAGCGACTAATTTCGCATTTGCCCCGGCAATTACCGCAGTTTCAAAATATTCGGCCACGGTGCGATCATCGGTTAAAACCCTGGCATCGTAGGGGGAAAGACCAAATTCTTCTTCATAACGACGACGTTTACGAGCGGGTAATTCTGGTAATTCTTCCGCCCAAGCTTTTAACTGTTCGGGGGAAACTTCTAGGGGCGGTAAATCCGGTTCGGGAAAATAGCGATAATCGCTAGAACCTTCTTTTTTCCGCATACTAATCGTCCGTTGAGTAGCTTCTTCCCAAAGACGGGTTTCCTGTACGATTGGTTCGCCATTTTCGATCGCTTCAATTTGTCGATCAATCTCGTATTCTATGGCTTTTTGGATAGCACTAAAGGAGTTCATATTTTTGATTTCTACCTTAGTCCCGAACTTTTTAGCACCTTTTTTGCGAACGGAAATATTGACATCGCAGCGCAGGGAACCTTCCTGCATATTACCGTCACTGATGCCGAGATAACGCACTAAACGCCGTAATTCTTGGGCATATTCCGCCGCTTCGGTGCCGGTGCGTAAATCCGGTTCTGAGACAATTTCCAATAATGGTACACCTGTACGATTAAAATCCACGAGGGAATGGGTGGAACCGGAGAGACGTTCGCTGCCAGCATGAACCAGTTTTCCCGCGTCTTCTTCCATGTGCAGACGGGTAATGCCGATAATTTTGCGGCTAACTTCCTTAGTTTTTTTATCGACGATCTCGATTTCTAGTTGACCCTGTTCGACAATAGGGAGATCATACTGGGAAATTTGATAATTTTTCGGCAGGTCGGGATAAAAATACTGTTTGCGATCGAATTTGCTATGAGGTGTAATTTTACCATCGATAGCTAATCCCAGTTTAACGGCACTGGCTAGGACTTCTTGGTTAAGGACGGGTAATACCCCCGGATAACCCAAACAGACGGGACAGACGTTAGTATTGGGGGGACTATCGAAGTTGGTGGGACAGGAACAAAATATCTTGCTTTTGGTGTTGAGTTGACAGTGGGTTTCTAAACCGATAATTGCTTCGTATTCAGTGGCAGACATATTTTATCGCTCTCGCCGACACAGGAATGATCTGTTTAATCATTATAGTCGCGATTCTGGAGCATTCCCTCCCTTCATAAAACTTAATACTGTAGTTACTAATCACTTTATGCACCTTTAAGTAGGTGGGTGGAATTAAATATAAAATGAACGTAGGTTGGGTTGAAGCATGAAACCCAACGCCCGCTCATGTTACGCTACCGCTAACCCATCCTACAAATAATTGTGCCTACCTACTTAATATAGCTCAAAAAAGATAATTTATTCAACTAATGTCCGCCATTATTTTTAATAATATCAAAGGCATAAGACAGGGAAACTTATCGATAATTTTTCACCGATAAACCTAACTTTTCTAGTATCGACCACCGACCACCGAAAACCAAAACTTCCCACCTCACCGTTAAGATAACCGACATAAATCGTAGCAAAAATTAACTTCTAGAGACGGGATATTTGCTTAGTATAGAAACAGAGAGATTATGTCCAAGAACTGACCCCATAACCAGCCAAAAGCAATATAAGCGGGGAAAGTGAGCATTTTCTAGGCAAATATTGCCTTAGTAAGTAGGTGGATGGAATTAAATATAACTGGACTTCCCCAATACATAAATACTAAAAAATTAACAAAACCCTTACTGCAGGTCGCTTCTAAGAAAAAATTGAAAAGAGGCTACTGGGTACATTTTTTACTTGAAAATGGCTGTACCGTTGACTGTATCTGGAGTAGAGCGATTCCGTAGAGTTGGCTGTATAGTGATCGCTAACCTGATTTTAACAGATAGTGTCATTAATCTCTAGAGTAAGGGATTC
>NZ_JADBVM010000314.1:0-24415 GCF_020244875.1 Microcystis sp. M44BS1 | reverse complement strand
TGCTTCGCCCCTACAGGACGCGGGCCGATGAAGACGCAAGGTTTTGAACGACGATTCTCTCAAAATCTTGCACCTGTTTCGGAAGAAAAGCCCCAAAACCCTTACTTTGCCTACATTTCACATTTATTCAGCAAACCCTAATTAGTTAATACCAATAACTAGAACTTTGTTGGGGTTCAGGGGCAAAAGCTAACCAGTAGGGGAATTGTAAAAGAGCGAAATTGAGCCGTTCTTCGGTATCATCGATGATAATGAGCGGTGAATATTTATCCTCAATTAAACGTTCCGCTTTTTGAATTAAAGCTTCGGGAGACTCAAAGAGAACGATGCCGCGGTCTGGTCCAAAATCGGCGCGGGAAATGCCGAGACAATCTTGGAGACCGCGCCGCCATTCGCCTAAACGTTCGGGACTATTAGCCAGAACGAGAGAACGGAAGCGCTCGCCCTGTAATTCCGCCATAATCGAGATAATTGCCGAAGCGACCAGAATATTCTGGAGACGGCTGCCCATACCGCGAACCGTACCCCGGCCCCCCTGTTTAAAGAACCACTGTTGCACCCGTTCGGCGTGAATTGGTTCAAAAGTGCGCCGTAATTGCCAAGGCGGACCGTAATAGTCAGGACGACTGCGATAACGGTCTAAAAGAGTTTGGATGCGCTGATTTTGGTCAGAAAAGCCCTGTCTAGGGGTGGATTGCCCCACCGGTTCCGATTCATAACCCGAACGGTTAGAGCGACGGGGTTCTTGCCAATTATCCCGGCCCTGGTTACTGGTACGGGAGGGACGGGGACTTTCTTCGCGATCATCCCGGCCTTGACTGCCACGGGATGGGCGCGGGTTTTCCTCCCGTTCGGTCCGCAGGGGAGGTTCCACGGAGCGGGGGGATTTTTCGGGGGTTTCAAAACGGGGTAATTCCAACTGTTCGGCAGCCGCGGCCAAATCCTGTAAACTGCCCACCAGATAGTCTTTAAATCCCTGAACCCGCACGGCTAACTCCTGGGAGACTCCGGCGAAATTACTCCGCATTTCCTGCCGAATCCGCTCACGACGGCGTTCTAACTGTTCGATCGCCACTTCTAAAGCCTGTTTGCGTTGTTCTAGGTCTTTTACCCCTTCCTTGAGCATTCTTTCGATTTGAGCTTTGATATCCCCCAATTCCTCGGCGATCAAGCGTTCTTTTTCCGCTTTTAATGCCGAGATTTCTGCCTCTAGGCTCTGTTTTTGCCGTTCTAGAGCCTCGATTTCTGCTCGTAGGGGTTGCGCTTGCGCTGTGGGAACTAATTCGCCTTCGGGGGCGATTGCCGATGGCAGGGGATTCTCTACCGGGCGATCGTTCCAGAGATCGTCAAAACTAAATTCTTCGACAGATTCATTGGGTAAGTCTGTCATTTTGTCAAGGGGTAAAACATTAAAATCTTCTGAAGTCATCGGCTTTAGAAATGCAGAGCGAACAGAGGGCCAAGGCAGGTAATTAAGTAAGTGGTTCTAATTAATAGACGATATATCTTGCCTTCGATCCCCCCTGCCCCCCTTATTAAGGGGGGTGCCGATAGGCGGGGGATCCCCCCTGCCCCCCTTATTAAGGGGGGTGCCGATAGGCGGGGGGATCTGACAATTTTTAACACCTACCCACTTAAGACGCTATTAGCTAGATTTCATTTTAACTCAATGTTAGTTCGCTTCTGAGTCGATCGCTTGCGATGCTGCTAAAGGATAGTATTTTTCCAGGCACAGTCTCAGGGTTGCGCTGTCAAAGATAATGGGCAAAAAATGAATGCTGTTAATTTCTTTGAAATAAAATAGGATCGGGACTTTATTCCAGAAAATCCGCCAATTTTGCCATTCTTGGTAGGGAAAGGAGCGAATTTGTTGCCCAGATAGATAGACATCTAAGGAAGTGGGGGTAAACTGGAGACGAATGCGGGTAGTCTGGAACATCAAGAATAGGCCTAACAGGGAGAAAATTATGCCGAGCCAGACCTGTAAAAAGAGCAATGGCAGCGATAAAATTACCAAAAACAGGGGAATTCGATAGTTAGGAGCCAGTTCGATCGTTCCTGTTACTTCTTGCGGGGAAATAGTTTTCATCGGTGTCCCTATCGGCAGTCAGCCAAAATATCTTCACTTCTAGTTTATCCCATTGTTTTTCGACAGGCGATCGAGTTAACGGGCCGCTGGATAATCGAGACTCGATCGGGGATGATCTGGTGGTGTCATGGCATCGTAGAAGGAGACTTTACCCCCATAGGCGCGCCGGAGATTAAAATCGGTTAAGACCTTAGATCGTTGAGCGGCGAGGATCAATTCTTTATTTAAGAGGATTAAATCAGCAAAATGGGTGATAGATTCGCCTAAATCATGGTTAACCACCATGACAATTTTATTTTCTTGGGCTAACTCACCAAAGATATTAAAAAGGATCCCCTCGGTTTTTTGATCTACCCCAACGAAAGGTTCATCAAAACAGAAAATCTCCGCTTCTTGGGCCAAAGATCTGGCTAAAAAGACTCTTTGCTGTTGTCCTCCCGACAACTGACTGAGGGGACGATGGCGTAAATCAGCCATTTCCACCCGTTCTAGAGCATTTAAAGCCTGTTGACGACTAATATGGGAAAAAGGACGAAACCAACCCGTTTTTCTGACTCTCCCCATCATTACCACATCCCAAGCGCTGACGGGATAAGTCCAGTCGATTTGAGTTCTTTGGGGAACATAAGCGACTTTATCCAGTTGTTGCTGTAGAGATTGCCCTTGATAGTTAACGCTTCCCTGTTGTACGGGAATTAATCCTAGCATGGCTTTGATCAGGGTACTTTTGCCCGCACCGTTGGGACCGATAATACCGGTTAATCGTCCCGGATGAATTTTCAGGGTGATATCCCGTAGAGCCTCCACGCCGCGATAATATACTCCCAGATGACTAACTGTAATTGTCCTTTGCATAGTTGTTACCCCGAGTCTCCAGTTCTAGCATAGCTAAAAATGAGACAAATATGAAGCAACCATGAAAAGATTATGAAAGATAGCTAAGGTGAGATCAATCGCCACTCAGTAAAGCTTCCACGAATTCGTAACTGGAAAAGGGCCGCAGATCCTCGATTCCTTCCCCGGCGCCGACAAAGCGAATCGGGAGGTTAAGCTGACGCGCTACGGCAAGGGCAACACCCCCTTTAGCTGTACCATCGATTTTAGTCAGGATCACGCCGCTTAATTGGGCAGCTTCTGAGAAAACTTCTGCTTGTCGCAGGCCGTTTTGTCCTAAAGTGGCATCGAGAACTAGAAGGGATTCCACCACGGCGCTCTCGGCTTTTTTGTCGATAATGCGGCGAATTTTGCTTAATTCTGCCATTAAGTTCTTTTTATTCTGCAATCTTCCCGCCGTATCCACTAAGAGTAATTCTATCTCCCTGGATTTAGCGGCTTCGATGCCATCGTACACCACGGCGGCCGGGTCGGTATTTTTGCCCGGGTTGGCAATGACTTCGACTTGCGATCGCTCTCCCCAAACTTTCACCTGTTCCACGGCGGCAGCGCGAAAGGTGTCGGCGGCGGCGATTATACAACTATAGCCAGATTGTTTAGATAAATGGGCTAATTTGCCGATAGTCGTTGTTTTACCGACTCCGTTAACTCCTGTGAGCATCCAGATATTTAATTTGCCTTTTTCTGGCTCAAAACCGGGGTTGCTATAATTGGCTAAAGGTGCATCTAAAATCTCGCGGATAATTTCTTTGAGATATTCGATCGCTTTTTCGGGGGGCAGAGCTTCCTGTTTTAGCTTATTTTGGAGGGTAGTGATAATATAATCGGTGGCATCTACCCCCACATCGGCCTGAAGCAATAAAGCTTCGATTTCCTCCACCGCGTCTTGATTGAGGGGACCCTGACCGACCACGGCCTTAAGCTGATTGACCAAGCTGCGGCGCGTTTTGCCTAAACCCTGACGCAATTTTTTTAACCAGGTGATTTCTTCTTCCGAAACGTCCTCTGCTTGTCGTCCCTGATTGGCTAAAACTTTGGCAGACCAGATAAAATCTTCATCCGGTTCTGTGGGGGTTTCGATGGCGGTTTCTTTGAGAATTTCGAGGCGATCGGATTTTTTCAGCCATGCGGGGGTATTATCCTCGGTTTCTTCTTCTTTAACTGGTTCTTCCTCTTGCGGAGGTTCCGTTTCAGCAATAGATGTTTCAGGGGTTTCGCTCACGACGGCCTCGGCCGTGGCTTTTTTCTCTTGAATATTTTTAAAGGCTTTTTTGGCCCAATCTAAATACTCTTCCTGACTGGTTGCCTCGCTAGGGGTTTCCTCTACGGGTGCAGGTGGTGCTTGTTCTTGTTCGGGTTGGACTTTCTGACGACGGAACCAGTTAAACATAGGAGAAACTAAACATAAAACTATTTATCTAGTTTATTTTAACCTTTGGCGTGAGCAATTTTGATAGTTAGATTTTTAATTGTGGATTTCTCAGCATTTTTTGCCAGAGATTACGCAAAAAATACGATGGTAGTAACTCAATTGATCAGCTTCCTCAAGGATAACTTTGTCTCTTTTTAGGGAAATGCTGTATCCTAGAAAATAGAATAGGAAGGAGAGTCAAAAATGTTAAGCGCTACTGAAACTAAATATTATACTCCCGAAGAATATCTAGCTCTGGAGGAAACGTCCGAAGATAAAAATGAATATCGTCAAGGAGAAATTATCCCAATGGTAGGAGCCACCACTAATCACAATCAGATTTGTCTAAATTTTTGCCGTAATTTTCCCTTAAATATCAATAATCAAGATTATTATACCTACATGGAAACGGTGCGTTTATGGCTGTCATATTATAGTATTTACACCTATCCCGATGTGATGGTGATTAAAGGTCAACCTCTCTATCAAGGGAATAGTCAATCTAACGTGATCAATCCTTTAATTATTGTCGAAGTTCTCTCTAATTCTACCCAAGCTTATGATCGAGGGGATCAGTTTAAATTCTATCGTTCCTTGCCAACTTTTCAGGAATATATTCTGATTGAACAATCTAGTTATAGTGTGGAACGTTACTATAAACAAAAGGATGATCAATGGTTAGTTGATTTCCTCACGGGGGAAAATGCGGTTTTACAATTGGTGTCGGTAGATTGGCAGATTTCTTGGCAAGATTTATATCAAAGAGTAAATTTTGACCTAGCAGAAACCTAAAATTAAGAGAAAGGTGAAAAAGAGTCGCTGTCAAGAAAATCGTCATCTCAAAACGGACTACTATTGTTAAATCTATGGAAGCTCTAGATTTTTCCGATCAACTACAATGGACAGCAGCAGCAAAAGCAAAACCGAAAAATATTCCCTATTTTGTTCGTTTCCAAGCGCGTCAGTGGATTTCTGAGATATTGAAGATACACTTTTCCGAGCCACTCAATTAATAGCCTTACTCAAGGATAACTTTGTCTCTTTTTAGGGAAATGCTGTATCCTAGAAAATAGAATAGGAAGGAGAGTCAAAAATGTTAAGCGCTACTGAAACTAAATATTATACTCCCGAAGAATATCTCGCCCTAGAGGAAACGTCCGAAAATAAAAATGAATATCGTCAAGGAGAAATTATCCCAATGGTAGGAGCTACCACTAATCACAATCAGATTGCCGGAAACTTCTATCGAAGATTTCCCTTAAATATCAATAATCAAGATTATTATACCTACATGGAAACGGTGCGTTTATGGCTATCAGATTATAGTATTTACACCTATCCCGATGTGATGGTGATTAAAGGTCAACCTCTCTATCAAGGGAATAGTCAATCTAACGTGATCAATCCTTTAATTATTGTCGAAGTTCTCTCTAATTCCACCCAAGCTTATGATCGAGGAGATAAGTTTAAATTCTATCGTTCCTTGCCAACTTTTCAGGAATATATTCTGATCGAACAATCTAGTTATAGTGTGGAACGTTACTATAAACAAAAGGATGATCAATGGTTAATTGATTTCGTCACCGGGGAAAATGCGGTTTTACAATTGGTGTCGGTGGATTGGCAGATTTCTTGGCAAGATTTATATCAAAGAGTCAATTTTGACCTAGCAGAAACCTAAAATTAAGAGAAAGCTGAAAAAGAGTCGCTATCAAGAAAATCATCATCTAATCAGCTTTTCAATAAATAGCTAATCTTTTTTGGTATAATGGACGGACTACTATTGTTAAATCTATGGACGCTCTAGATTTTTCCGATCAACTACAATGGACCGCAGAAGCAAAAGCAAAACTGAAAAATATTCCCTATTTTGTTCGTTCCCAAGCGCGTCAAAGGATAGAAGAATTAGCTCGTCATGCCGGTTCCGATCGAGTTACCGTGGAAATGGTGGAACAGGCTAGAGTAGAATTCGGACAGTAGATTTTTAGCCGCCAATTTGGGACATAGTACGGGTATAAATGCCGCTTGATGTGCCGGAATCACGCAGTTTAAAGTTTATTTCTGCTTTCATTTCTATTAATCCCCGGACTCTTTCCCTGATTTCTGCTGGCGAAATTCCCTGACGGAGGGCAGTTTTTAGGTCAATTTGTCCAGTTTCGTTGAGGAGACAGGGACGCAACCAACCATCGGCCGAAAGACGTAGGCGGTTACAGCGATCGCAAAAACATTCCGACATCTGACTAATAAAGCCAATTGTACCCTTAGCCCCCGGAATTTGAAAAACATCGGCTGGACCATTTCCCCGCACTTGACCCTCATTTAAGCCCCATTTTGCCCGAATTCGCCCTCTTAATTCCTCGTTCGCAATCCAAGCTTTTTCTAGAAATAAATCACCGTTACCGATGGGCATAAACTCGATAAAACGGACGTGCCAACGCTTCTCGATGGTCAAAGCCGCTAAATCTTCCACTTCTGCCTCATTTATTCCCGGAATCACCACCACATTCAATTTTAAGGGGTCAAAACCCACTCTCTGGGCCGCTTGAATACCTGCCCAAGTTTTTTGCCAACGACTCCGGCCGCGATTACCAATAATTTTATCGAAAGTGTCGGGGTCGAGGGAGTCTAAACTGATATTAATCCGTCTTAGTCCGGCTTCATACAACATTTCGGCTAAATTGTCAAGTAAATAGCCATTAGTGGTCAAGGCTAAATCGCTAGTGGCAGATAAAGAGGCGATATCGCGCACAATCTCCACTACTTCAGGATGTAACAGAGGTTCCCCACCAGTAAGGCGAAATTTGCGGAAACCGAGGGGAATAAAGACATTTTTGACTAAAGTAAGAATTTCCTCCCGGGTGAGTAAGTCTTGCGGTCGAACATAGGCCAATTCTGCATCTTCAGGCAGACAATACTGACAGCGAAAGTTACAGCGATCGATTAAACTAATCCTGAGATAGTCGATTTGGTTCATGTTCACGGGGAAATACTGTCATAAAACTTCATGAATTGATCATAACAATTCCGGCTCGATCGATATCTAGACATCGGGCCAAGTTTCCAGAAAACCACGGTAACATCTAGATATTAGTCTATGATGACAATAGATTTGCTCAATGGCAAGAGCCAATAACGATTGGGAAATTTGATAATTTTTCTTGATTGTACTTAAGTAGGTAGGCGTTAAAAATTATCAGACACCCCCCTTATCAAGGGTAGGGTTGATTCATGAATCAACCCTACCTTATCAAGGGGGCAGGGGGGAGCGAACCTAAAATCGATTTTTAATTTAATTATAACCAACTACTTAACTAAAAAGGTCAGCTAACACCCCAAAGAAATATTAAACAATCCTCTGGATATGGACAAACATAATACTATCTAATACTCAATCCGTTGAGGCGTTGGGTTTCATGCTTCAACCCAACCTACGTTCATCTTATATTTAATTCCACCCACCTACTTATCTAAATTGAACGAGCCAGTAATGCTATGATCAAAAATTAATTATCTTGAGATGGTAATTTGTGTGATGTTACCTTTTTTACTACCCATTGCCCAAACTCCCCCTAGTGTAGAAATAATTCGACCGGTGCAGGTGCGTCCTTTACCGAATCAACTAGATCAAGTTCCCGTTTTTAATAGCAATAGTCCTGAATTATTGCTAGGAGAAGGGATTTTGCTTTCGACTTTTCCCCCCCAAGAGAAAAGTTTTCCCTCGGCCCATTTAAATTATGCTTTTCAGGGACGCTTTGATATTTTTGCCCACCATATAGCGAGGGGGAGTTTTCCCGATAATTTACGCAGCCTTTATCTGGGTATATTACTCCACAATCCTAGTTCTAATCCCGTGACCGTTAAAATTCTGCAAGGAGCTAGTTATTTGAGTCAACCCGAGGCAGCTTTTATCGATTTACCCGCACAAGTGGAAAATAATCAGGGGACGGTTTTTGCCGGGCCGGGAAGTCGGGTAATGGGGGATATTTTAATGGGGCAGCGTCAGGATATTTTTCCCGATAGGATTATTATTCCGGCGGGGGAGAGTTTTATGGTCTTAAATGCGGCGATTCCCGTGCGCGATTTGACTCCCCCTTTAAACGGTAGGTCCACTTATCTCCGTCTGGAAAGTGACGGTCTTCTCTACGCTGCTAGTTTAGCTCTTTATGCACCCTTAGACGAAAATGGGCAGGAAAGACCACCAAATCTGACAGAGTGGCAAAATTTGCTAGAAAAAGGCAATTTATCGACTCCGCGCGATCAAGCGCCCAGTCCTCCTAATAGTCAAGGACAGATAATTTATGGACGGGTAGCGGGGGTGTCCCAAGGTTCAGCTTGGCCAGCCCGATTGGTAGATCGAGCTTCTTTATGGTTAAATATTCCTGATTCTGGTCAATCTATAGCCTATGGGATTAGCACCCTACCCGGGGGCAAACTGGGAACGGAACAAAATCAAAGTGCTAGTATGTTAGTTCGCTATCCCGATACGGCCTATCAAGCTCATGGTAATTACGGTGTGGAATATAGGTTAAGTTTACCTCTATTTAATGGAAGTGATGAGGCGAAAACAGTTACTATTTCGCTAGAAACACCGATTAAAGAGGATATTATTGGGCAGGGTTTGCGTTTTCTCGATCCTGCTGCCCCACAAGTGTTTTTTCGGGGAACAGTAGCCGTCAATTATAGCGATGACCAGGGACAGGCACAAAGCAGATTTTTCCATCTCGTCCAAAGACGCGGACAAGAGGGGCAACCTTTAGTGACTCTGACTATTCCTCCGGGGGATTGGCATATAGTACAGGTAAATTTTTTATATCCACCCGATGCAACTCCTCCGCAGGTTTTAACGATTAAGACCGAGTAGAACAAGTTTAAAATTGGCCGTTAACGATCGCAATATTCCATTGACCGTCTTGGTTGGTTTCAAAGGCAATTTGGCGACCATCACCGCTAATGGTGGGATTGCGGACGCTTCCCCGCAGGTTAGCGGTTAACAGGGTTGCACGGGACCGGGAACGATCATAAACCATGACATCACTTTTACCGCGTTCGCTGGAGATATAGGCAATTAAACGACCGTCAGCATTCAGAGATGGCTGATCTTGGCTAGAATCGCCACGATTTAGGTTAGGAAGATTAACTAAGCGCTTTTCTTGCAGATCGAATAAATATATACTACGACGACCGGAGCGATCGGAAGCGAAGGCTAAATAGCGACCATCAGCACTATAACTGGGGAATTGATCGGGAGCAAAACTATTTAAACCACCGGCGGGAACTTGAGGAGTGATCAAAAGAGGAGAATTACAGCCACTTATCCCCGATAACAGCCCAAAAGAGGCCAAAAATCGCCCCAGCCAGACAAAAAAATTTTTTTCTTTCATCTTGACTTTTGACCCCAAATGTGCTAGTAACTTTCTTCCTTGCCGACGGTTTTGAGGGTAAGTAGTTGATTGCCTTGACTGAGACTATCGGCGATCGCTTCTCGAATCGGCAGGTCAATAGTGGTTTCAGCGAGGATTTCTTGGGCTTTTTGCCGCAAATCTGCCCCAGTATCGGCATCTACTTGGTCTAGATCGAGTAATTCTTGCGATAGCTGTTCGATCGAATTCGGGTTAGTCATAGCTCAGGCTCCCAACAAGCTTAATTACAATCCCATGGTAAAGAGGATCCCTCTCTACCATGGGATTTTTTGGCTTTAATTCAGGATTGATCCCAATCCAACTTTAAAAACCCAGTTATGAATTGTTTCCCACTTCCCCACTTCCCTCAAAAAAATTTTCCCAGAGGTGCTTGACATAACCCTAATGATGAAGTTACAATCAGAAATGTGGCAAAAATGGGATTGTAGTTCAATTGGTTAGAGCACCGCCCTGTCACGGCGGAAGTTGCGGGTTCGAGCCCCGTCAATCCCGTAGAAATCTAGATTAGAGTCGCCCAGGGCCAGTAAACCTGTGGGCAGTAGGGTAAATAAACACGATCCTACTGCCTAGATTGGTTCTAATTTACCGATAAACCGGCATTAGCTTGAATATAATCGGGTAATTCAATCTTTACCGGTTGTACCCGCCAGATTTCCTCGCAGTATTCCCGAATCGATCGATCGCTAGAGAATTTTCCCATGCGGGCCACATTAAGAATCGCTAAACGACTCCAATGTTCTTGATCTTTATAGGCACGACCGACTCCTTCCTGACAATCGATATAGGACTGATAATCGGCCAGTAACATATAGGGATCATCGTAGATAAGATTATCCACGAGCGGACGGAATAAACTACTATCACCCCGGCTAAAAAATCCCGAACCAATGAGGTCTAATACTGCCCGCAATTCTTCGTTATGGTAATAGTATTCTTGGGGATTATAACCGGCGGCTTTCTTAGCATAAACCTCCTCGGTTGTCAAGCCAAAAAGAAAGAAATTTTCCGCTCCCACCTGTTCACGAATTTCGATATTTGCCCCATCGAGAGTGCCGATAGTTAAGGCCCCATTCATGGAGAATTTCATATTACCGGTTCCCGAAGCTTCTTTCCCGGCGGTGGAAATTTGTTCAGACAAGTCGGCAGCTGGATAAACCCGTTGACCGAAGGTAACATTATAATCGGGTAGGAAAACCACTTTTAAACGTCCTCCAATCGTCGGATCATTATCGATCACTTCTGCCACAGAATTAATCAATTTAATGATTAATTTTGCCATAAAATAACCCGGGGCTGCCTTACCACCGAAAATAAAGGTACGGGGGGTAATATCGAGATTGGGATTATTTTTGAGGCGATGATAGAGAGTGACGATATGTAAAACGTTGAGATGTTGCCGTTTATATTCGTGAATGCGTTTTACCTGCACATCAAAGAGGGTACTAGGATCAACTTTAATGCCGACTTTTTTATCGATATAATTGGCCAAATCTGCCTTAATATCGTATTTAATTCGTCGCCAAGAGTCCCGAAATCCTCCATCATCCACATAGTTTTCTAACCCGCGTAAATCCTCCAGATGCTTAATCCAATTTTCGCCGATTTTTTCTGTAATCGCAAAAGTCAAGCGGGGATTACTAGAAACTATCCAGCGCCGGGGAGTAACTCCGTTGGTTTTGTTGCTAAACTTTTCAGGAAAGAGTTCATAGAAATCGCGCAGAACATCTTTTTTCAGTAATTCTGTATGGAGGGCTGCCACCCCATTAATTGCCTGGGAACCCACACAGGCAAGGTGAGCCATACGGACGTATTTTTCGCCGCTTTCATCGATTATAGATAAACGGGACATTTTGCCGTCATCATGGGGATAAATAATGCGAATTTTATCCAAGAAACGATGGTTAATTTCGTAGATAATTTCCATTAATCGCGGTAAAAGACGACCAAAAATACTCAAAGGCCATTTTTCTAAAGCTTCTGGCAAAAGAGTATGATTGGTGTAAGCGAAGGTATTTTGAGTAATAAACCAAGCTTTATCCCAATCGAAATGATGCACATCAATTAACAAGCGCATTAACTCAGCTACCCCGACGGAAGGGTGAGTATCATTCAATTGTACCGACCATTTTTGATGAAAATTATCGAGACTGGGGTTCTCGTACAAGTGAATACGAATCATATCCTGTAGGGAACAGGAAACAAAGAAATATTGCTGTTCTAAACGTAGTTCTTTGCCTTGAATTGGTTCATCGTTAGGATAGAGAACTTTACTGATATTTTCCGAGTGAACTTTATTATCCACCGCACCATAATAATCGCCGCGATTAAAGCGACCAAAATCAAAAGATTCACAAGCTTCTGATTTCCATAGACGCATGGTATTAGCGGTGTTAACTCGATAGCCGAGAATTGGGGTATCGTAGGGAATTCCTTTGACTACATAATCGGGAATCCAACGACTGCGATAATTACCATTTTCGTCGGTATAGGATTCGGTATAACCGCCAAATTTTACCTCTACTCCCGCTTCTGGTCGGGCAATTTCCCAGGGATTTCCATACTGTAACCACTTATCGGTTATTTCTACCTGCCAACCGTCGTGAATTTCTTGATCAAAGATACCAAATTCGTAGCGAATACCGTAACCAATAGCCGGAATTTCTAGGGTAGAAAGGGAATCAAGATAACAGGCAGCTAAACGACCTAAACCACCATTTCCTAACCCTGGTTCTTCTTCCTGGGCAATTAATTCTTCTAGTTTTAATCCCGATTCGCTGACAGCTTTCTCCACCTGTTCGTAGATACCGAGATTAATTAAATTATTAGCTAAATGGGGACCGACTAAAAATTCGGCCGAGAGATAACAAACGGTTCTGACATCTTTTTTTAGATAGGTTTGTTGGGTGGTTAACCAACGCTGCAATAAACGATCGCGGATTGTATAGGCCAGGGCCATGTAAAGATCGTTTTTGCTGGCTAATTCTGGTAATTTACCTTGAATATAGAGTAAATTATCCCTTAAAGCCCGTCGGATAGTTTCTGTGTCTAATCCTGTTCTATCGTCTTCGATGATAATCGGACAAACAAAAGTTGACTCTGGAGATGGATTCATGGGAGTGTTTTTACTGAACATTGACTGCTCTTAGTTTACAATAATCTGTTCTCAAATTTTATCAAGAAAAGCTTAAATCTTGACTAAGATTAAGGTATAGTAATGAGAGAGTTAAGGTGATTAAATTTCAGTTACCGATAGGAAGCGAAAACAGGGGAAAGTTTGAGCAATGCGTGCTTTTGTGACGGGTGGAACGGGTTTTATCGGGGCGAATTTAGTGCGATTGCTTTTAGTCGAAGGCTACCAAGTGCGCGTCCTCGTCCGTCCCCAGAGTAATCTCAGAAATTTGCGGGGTTTAGCTCTCGAAATTGTCCGGGGTAATTTAAATGATGAGAACTTATTTAAATTAATGGTCGGATGCGAAGTTCTCTTTCATGTAGCGGCGCACTATTCTCTCTGGCAAAAGGATAGACATCAACTCTACCAAAATAATGTTTTAGGTACAAGAAATGTGCTAGAATCGGCGCATTTAGCGGGAATTGCCAGAATAGTTTATACCAGTTCTGTGGCGGCTATTGGAGTGGGTAAAAAGGGTGAAAGTGTCGATGAAACTTATCAAAGTCCCGCCCATCAATTGGTGGGTTATTATAAAAAATCAAAGTATTGGGCAGAACAGGAAGCATTGAAAGCAGTACAAAGAGGACAGGATATCGTTATAGTTAATCCTAGTACGCCGATAGGAGCCTTTGATCTTAAGCCTACACCCACTGGCGACATTATTCTCCGTTTTTTGCGGCGAAAAATGCCCGCTTATGTGAATACGGGATTAAATCTAATTGATGTGCGCGATGTGGCTTGGGGACATTTATTAGCTTTAGAAAAGGGTAGAACTGGCGAAAGATATATTTTAGGTCATCAAAACACTTCTTTAAAAACTTTGTTGACAGAATTAGCCGAAATTACTGGCAGAAATGCTCCGAAAATTGTTTTACCTTTTTGGATTCCTTTACTAATAGCTTGGCTGGATGAAAAAGTTCTTCCTGTCCTCGGAAAATCGCCCTCTATACCCCTTGATGGCGTGAAAATGTCAAAACAGTCCATGTACTACGATTCCTCGAAGGCAGTGCAAGAACTGGGCTTACCGCAATCGCCGATTAGACAAGCTTTAGCTGATGCTATCGATTGGTTTCAAACTAATGGAGACATTGCTTATTAAGACTGAGTAGGAAAGGAAAAAGATGGCCTCAATTGTGCTTAGATGCTTAAGTAGTTAGGTGTTAAAAGTTGTCAGACACCCCCCTTATCAAGGTAGTAGGGTTGATTCATGAATCAACCCTACTATGAATCAACCCTAGGGGCAGGGGGGATCAGACGCAAAATCTATTTAATAATTCATCTAGGAAAACCTGTTCTTGCTAAAGTGACTCCAATTTTAAGTGCAATCATCCCCCCCAAAACACTGCCCAACCAATAAATTAAACCGAAAGTTAAGTTTCCCTGCTCTAAAAATTTGTTAGACTCCAAACTATAGGTAGAAAAAGTCGTATAGGAACCACAAAAACCCGTGGCAATCATCAATCCTAATTCTGGGGCAATTATACGAATATTTTCCTTAACCATAGTAAAGATATAGGCAATAATTAAACAGCCAGAAACATTGACAAAAAATGTCCCAAAAAATCCCCATTCTTGACCAAAGATACTGTCAATTAATTCTGCGATATAAAAACGACTTAAAGCCCCAAAAATAGCCCCAATTGCTACGAATAAACCATAACGACCCCTGAAAAAATTCATGCTGTCTCTCCTGCCCTTAAATAGTCAATAAATTAGATAATTAACCTAGAAAAACTTGGGCAATAGCTGCCCCGATTCTCACGGCAATCAATCCGAAAATGATACTAGCAACGGCAAAAATAAGACTTAGAAAATTTTGTTGATTGCGCCAGAGTATCAGGATATCTAAACTATAGGTAGAAAAGGTGGTATAAGCTCCTAAAAATCCAGTTCTAACCATTAAATCTAGTGAGTGGGAATAAAAGGGAAAACTGGGTAAAATAGCCCCAAAAAAGCCGATAGCTAGACAGCCAGTTAAATTAATAATAAAGGTTCCAGATGGAAAGCGCAAGCCGAATTTCGCTTTTGTCCATTCGGTAATATGATAACGAGATAACGCCCCCGGAACCGCTCCTGCTACAATTGCGAAAACATCGTTCAAATCTGACATTGTTTCTGATTTTTTTGCTATCTTTGCCTAGGCTCTATGATAATTGATGCGGTTATCGATCGCATTGCCCATATTTTCAGGGGTGTTATTGTCGAGGACAACCCTCTGATTTTAAAATAGAGGTATGAAAATTCAACCGCGTAAACGTTTTGGACAACATTGGTTAAAAGATGAATCGATACTCGATCGCATCATCGGCGCTGCTAATTTACAATCCGAGGATCGGGTATTAGAAATCGGTCCGGGTACAGGCATTTTAACCCGTCGTCTTCTCGATGGCGCTCAATTGGTTGTCGCTGTAGAAATCGATCGAGATCTATGGACAATTTTAAATAAAAAATTTGGCCAACAAGATAACTTTCATCTCATCCCAGGGGACTTTCTTACCCTTAAACCCGAGCAACTGCCGCCAGTTAATAAGGTAGTGGCTAATATTCCCTATAATATCACCGGTCCGATCCTGGAAAAGCTGCTCGGTTCGATCGCCCATCCCTTCACCCCCCCTTACCAGAGTATTACCCTCTTGCTCCAGAAAGAAGTCGCCGAAAGATTAGTCGCTGTCCCCTCCACCAAAGCTTACAGCGCTCTCAGCGTCCGCATTCAATACCTTGCCGATTGTCAATGGATTTGTGATGTCCCCCGGCGAGCCTTTTCCCCACCTCCCCGGGTGGATTCGGCGGTAATTCAGCTTTTACCCCGTGTTTTCCCGAAAAATGTCGGTAATGCGGCCTTTTTGTCCACTTTAATTAGCTGGGGTTTTGCCAACCGGCGCAAAATGTTACGCAATAATCTAAAAAATTGTCTAGATAGCGATCGATTAAGCCAAATCCTGACACAATTAGAGATTAATCCCCTCGCTCGCGCCGAAGATCTCAGTTTATCGCAATGGATTGACTTGGCGGAAAAATTAGGTCAATTGCCAAAATTTTAGATTTTTTTTCTTGACAAATGCACAGTTATACCCTTCTAGCCCCCGCTAAAATTAATTTATATCTAGAAATCGTTGGCGATCGCCATGATGGTTTCCACGAGTTAGTCATGGTGATGCAGACGGTGGCATTATGCGATCGCATCACTCTCCGGCCGAACGGATTGCAGGAATTCCGTCTCTTTTGCTCTCATCCCCTCGTCCCCCAAGATAGCAGTAATCTCGCCCATCGCGCCGCCACTTTGATGGCGAAGGAATTCCCCCGCCTCTTTGCCAATTACGGCGGCATCGATATCACCATCGAGAAACATATTCCCGTGGCTGCTGGTTTAGCGGGGGGATCCACCAATGCGGCGGCGGTGTTAGTCGGCATCGATTTAATCTGGGAATTAGGCTTAACCCGTCCGGAATTAGAAACTTTAGCGGCAAAATTGGGATCTGATACTTCCTTTTGTGTGACAGGAGGAACGGTTATCTGTACGGGAAGGGGAGAAATTCTCGATCCTATCGCTCCTCTGACCGGATTATGGGTGATTTTAGCCAAATACGATCATTTATCCGTTTCTACACCCTGGGCCTACCAAAGCTATCGGCAAAAATTTCAGGATACCTATCTGTCTTCTCCAGAGGAATTTCATCACCGTCGTCAGCAGGTGAGTTCCGGGGCTTTGGTACAAGCGATCGCCCAGAAAAAACCAGCCGCTATCGGCAAATTTATCCATAATGACCTCGAAAAGGTGGTTTTACCCGAATTTACCCTCGTAGCCGAGTTAAGACAGGTTCTAGGGGATTTAGGCGGTTTGGGAACGATGATGTCAGGCTCTGGCCCGACGGTTTTTACTCTCTGTTCATCTCAGGAAGTGGCGGAAACTATCGTTAAAAAGGCCCGGGAAATTCTCGTCGCTCCCGATCTACAATTTTGGATAGCTCCAATCACCGATACAGGCATTCAAGTGACTTGAGAAAATTAAAATTGACCGCTTTTACCAAGATAACCAAACTCGCGGAATAATTGCCTCTCGATCGCTCATTTCTCGCCTTAAAATTTGCCAAACCTGCTGAAACCATTGTCGCACTTCACCGCTAGAATTACCCCGATAACGACATAAAAGACCATCTCCTAAAGTGCTAGTAACTCCCATCTCTCCTTCTAGGGAAAAATCTCTCACTTTCTCAATTAAATCTCTTCCCACCGGTTGACCGATATAAACTAAAGTACCGATTAGGGCGCTATCATTTAAACCGGAAAATCCCTCAATCATTTTACCACCTAACAGGAAGGAGCGATCGAGCCATAAAGGTTGTCCTGATCGCCAAATTTCCCAATTAGAATGCCATTCTCCCGCTAAAAATTTCTCGCCTCGCGCACTGCGACCAAAACGGGTAATTTCCCATCCCAACCAACTGCTATTTTCCCCTAAATCCACTCGTAAATGTTGGCGAAATACCGCACCATTAAAGATAATTGTTTCTTGGGGTAGCCATTCTAAACCAGCATTGTCATCGATTTTAATCTCGATTAATTGTTGAGCCATCTGACCGTTACTCTGGTAAACTTTTCCAGCAGAAGCAGTGGTAATCAGGGCATTAGTAGCGGCTTGGAGATGAATTTTTTGTTGAAGAACATCACCCCCAACTATTCCCCCCGCCGTGTGTAAAATCACCGTATGACAAAGATTTTTTCCTTCGGGATAAAAGGGTCTTTGTACTTTTAAAGGGGCGGTAGCATAGAGGTGACTAATCTGGGTTGCGAGATTTTTTTGCGTGTAAATTAGTTCTAGGTTTCCCTGCCACATTATTTATTGATCCTCAGTCATGGTTTCTAGAAATTGCCGATAATTTTCAGGACTGAGATTAATTTTAACTTCTATTTGCTGTTCTTTATCCCTGAACAGTAAAATATATTCACTTTCTGCTTTTTTGCCAACTAGGAGAGGATTTTTTAGCTCGAATTTTTGATAAACTAGATGGGGTTTTGTCACCCGAATAACTAAACTAGGTTGGGATTGGGGATAAATATATAATTGCTCCCGTTCCCGATCTAAAATTAATTGTTTGGGTGTCATGCTTCTTTCGTCAGCAAAAGTAGATTTATGCCAATAGAGGGTAATCCCGCGAATTTGGGGCATTTGGATGCTAAACTTTTCATCAAAACCTTGCCGCTCCCAATTAATATCTTCCAGAGAGCCAGTATCGGGAATTAAACGCTGTTGCCAGAAGACTTCCTTAAGATTTAAATCTTGCCACCATTGGCTAATAATTTGGAAATTCTCCAGATTATCGGGGTTGGGATTGGCACTTTGCCAGAGGAGAGGAGTAAGCATTTTGGGGTAATTTTTGCGCTGGGAAAATCAGGATAATAGCGTTCGCTAGAGTTAAGGGATCATTAATCTCAATCATCATCGATTCTTGAGCTGCCGATGAGGCCATGATATTAACTCTTGATCGCATTTTTATTTTATCCTAAATTATCGAGGGAAAAACTGCTAAAAGTGGTCTTCACTGGTGATCGCCAGCTGCCAGCCCAGAAAACTGAGGGAAGATCAGATAGATTGGGATATAATTAACTAATAAAGCTCTGTATGATCCCAAAAACTAGAATTGTTTTAATATGAACCAGCCTAGACTATTATCTTTTACCCTCGATGGTTGGGGTGTGCTAGGTGGTCCAGTTTCCCTATCCCTAGTTAACCAAGTTGGGGTATTAGTGGGGAGAAACGGTGCGGGGAAATCCGCTATCCTAGAAGGATTTGAAGCCATCTCATCCTGTGCTATCGGTAGATCGATCGTATCTCGGATGATTGATAGTGATAGCATTCCCTCAATTTTGCAGGTTGAAATTCTAACACCGACTAACCGGCGCTTAGGATACAGGTATGAGCTAATCATCCCCTTTTCTATGGACGATCTAGATACAGACATAGACGATACCACTAACGATAATTCCTTGGAAAATTCCTTTTCTTGGAATGATTCTTGTCATTATATTGATGGAGATCAAGAACTTCTCTGGAAAACCGAATTTGGACTAACAAGCTTTAATAATAATGGTGAGCAAATATTTGCTATTCTTGGCAATACTACCTCGCTGCGACAGTCAAATATACCTGGAAATTCATCGCTAAATTTACCTCCAGAAATGAAGTGGGTTTATGCTATTTTAAAAGGGATTCGTCTTCTTGGCAAAGCTCCTATCCGTCGCACATCAAGGCGACAGCCTTCCTTATTAAAGGTGGCAAGTAAGAAGGTTTCTACCAGTCGATTTGATCTAGCAGATACTCTAGCTCGGAGAATATTTTATTGGGTAGGTACGGATGATTTTGATGAACTAGAAAATGTTTGTCAACGAATAGGACTTGCCAAGAAAATCACTGTGCAGAAGTTTGTTTTGAGTGAGCATTCTGGACAGACAGACCAAGGTAAAGACGAAGAGTACATCGCTTCAGTATTATTAGATGGAGTCAATATTGGATTACTCTCCGATGGCACCTTGCGAGTTTTATCAATTCTTATCGAAATAATTGCTCACTCTCCTAATGCAACAACCATAATTGAGGAGCCAGAAACACAAATACATCCCGCAATGTTAGCAAAGTTATTAAATGAAATTAAATCCTATACTTGGGATGAAAATTTAATTATATCAACTCATTCACCACAAGTAGTAGCTTGGACAAAGCCAGAAAATATTAGCTTAGTCTATCGTAATCAAGGACGGACAAGTGTTAGGAAACTAGAGGAAGGAGAGATTGAAAAAGTTGTGGAGTATCTCTGTGAAGAAGGAGATTTAGGAGACTGGATTTACAGTGGTATTCTCGATGAGTAGTAACTTGATCGCCATAATTGCCGAAGATGAGACGGACTGCGATGTGTTTCGTCAAATTATCCATCGCGTGCTGGGGACAAATACTAGGACAAAATATTGGGCATCTAAATCCTGTAGTACATTAAAGAGAAAACTGTCAGCAAAACTTAAAGTGATGACAAGGGAAGGATGTGATGCTTTTATCATCGTTCATGATTTAGATCGCAATCCCAAGAATAACTCTCTTAATGATGAAAAACAATTGCGAGATAACTTAGAATCAAGCTGTTCCAATATTAATGGTCTCAGGAAATATATCTGCATCCCAATAGAAGAATTAGAGGCTTGGTTTTGGTCTGATCCAGAGGTGATTAAATATGTGGGACGAGGCAAGGGAAAAGCTCACCCAAACCCTCACCTAATTATCAAACCGAAAGAAGAATTGATCAAATTGTCAATCGGTGAAAATAGAAAACCCCGTTATAGTACCAACATGAATGTTGAACTGGCCGAAAAGCTAAATTTAGAACTTTGTGCCACTCGTTGTCCTTCTTTTAAAGAGCTGCGCGACTTTCTGCAATCTCTGTCAAGAGGATAGCAAACCATTAACCCCCCCATCCCAGCCAAGAAACCTGCGATCGCCGCCTCAAAACCGACAAAAAAGAGGGATTTTATGGTAAAATAGTCCTACAAATGGGCATATTCTGCACATCAAAAGGGTAAAAACCCGATTTTTAGCGAATTTACTCACAAAAACGCTTTTTTTGCCTTGTTATTGGAGTTAACCCCCCTATGACCGCCGCCCAGGATCATGTCGTCCCCACAGACTTAAGCAATGAAATGTCCCGTTCCTACCTAGAATACGCCATGAGCGTCATCGTTGGGCGAGCCTTGCCCGACGCTAGGGACGGACTGAAACCCGTACACCGGCGCATTCTTTACGCGATGTACGAACTAGGATTAACTCCCGATCGCCCCTTCCGGAAATGCGCTAGAGTCGTCGGGGAAGTATTAGGAAAATACCACCCCCACGGGGATACTGCTGTTTACGATGCTCTCGTCCGCATGGCCCAGGATTTCTCCATGCGCGATCCCCTGATTAACGGTCATGGTAACTTCGGATCGATCGATAACGATCCGCCAGCAGCCATGCGTTATACCGAGTGTCGTCTGCACACCCTGGCCACCAACGCCCTACTACAGGATATCGAGTCAGAAACCGTCGATTTCGCCGATAACTTCGATGGTTCCCAACAGGAACCCGTGGTTTTACCCTCTAGAGTCCCACAACTGCTAATTAATGGCTCATCGGGGATCGCCGTCGGTATGGCCACCAATATCCCCCCCCACAACCTGGCCGAGATTATCGATGGAACCGTTGCCCTCATCCATAACCCCGATCTCACCGATACGGAACTACAGCGTTATATCCCAGGGCCGGACTTTCCCACCGGGGGGCATATCCTTGGCAGAGACGGTATTCAGGAAGCTTACACCACCGGCCGCGGTTCTATTACCCTGCGGGGAGTCGCCTCCTTTGAAACCATCGAACAAAGGGGAAGACCCGATCGAGATGCTATTATCATCACCGAACTGCCCTATCAAACCAATAAAGCGGCATTAATCGAAAAAATCGCCGATTTGGTCAATGATCGCAAAATAGACGGTATTTCCGATGTGCGGGACGAAAGCGATCGCGACGGCATCCGGGTGGTGATCGAACTGAAACGAGATGCCTATCCTCGCGTCGTCCTCAACAATCTTTATAAACAAACGCCCCTCCAGTCGAATTTTGGGGCGAATATGTTGGCATTAGTCGATAACGAACCGAGATTACTGACTTTAAGGGAGTTTCTCCGGGTTTTCCTCGATTTTCGGGTAGAAGTGATCACCCGTCGTACCCGTTATGAACTCCGCAAGGCCGAGGAAAGGGATCATATCCTTCAGGGTTTACTAATTGCCCTCGCTAGTCTCGATGCAGTCATTGCCCTGATTCGCAGTGCTGCCGACACAGCTAGTGCAAAAGAGGGATTAGTGCAGAATTTTGGTCTTTCAGAGGTGCAAGCGGACGCAATCCTACAAATGCAGCTGCGACGGTTAACTGCCCTAGAATCGGAGAAAATTCAGCAAGAACACGGGGAATTACTGACAAAAATCGGCGATCTTCAGGATATTTTAGCCAGAAAAGAACGGATCGACAGCATTATCGAGGAAGAACTGCAACAGATCAAAACGATTCACGCTACCCCCCGTCGCAGTCATATTGAACAACGGGAAGGAGAAATCGCCGAAACTGACTTGATTGCCAACGAACAGGCCTTAATTCTCGTCACCGAACAGGGTTACATCAAAAGAATGCCCGTTAATACCTTTGAGTCCCAAAATCGGGCGACAAGGGGCAAAGCTGGCGCGAAAATGAAAGAAGACGACGGCATCGATCACTTTATCACCTGCCGCGATCATGATAGCGTCCTCTTTTTCACCGATCGCGGGGTTGTCTATAGTCTCAACGCCTATCATATCCCCACCGGTTCCCGTACCGCTCGCGGGGTTCCGATCGTGCAACTGTTAGAGATTCCCAAAGGTGAGAAAATCACCTCGGTGGTGGCAGTCAGCGAGTTCAGCGAGGATAATTACCTGATTATGCTCACACAAAAGGGATTTATCAAGAAAACCGCCCTCGCTGCCTTTAGTAATATTCGATCGAACGGTTTAATCGCCATTTCTCTCGAAGACGGTGATCAACTACGTTGGGTTCGCTTGGCTAAAGAGGAAGATAGCGTCATTATCGGTTCTCGTCAGGGGATGGCAATTCATTTTAAGGCCGATGGTCAACAATTGCGATCCCTGGGCAGGGCAACTAAGGGCGTAAAATCGATGAAATTGCGCTCAGGTGACGAATTAATCAGTATGGACATCCTGCCTAGTCAAATTGTCGCCCAAATCGCTGAATCTAACGAAGAAGAAACCGAGGACGAAAGCGAAGAAATTAACCCCGAAGTGGCTAATAATGGCCCCTGGGTGTTAGCGATTACCATGGCAGGACTAGGAAAACGGGTTCCCGTTACCCTCCTCCGGCTACAAAATCGGGCGGGATTAGGAGTCAGAGTGATTAAATTCCGCAAAAAGAACGATAAATTAGCGGCTCTGCACGTTGTTAACCCCAACGAGGAATTTATGATTATCACCGAAAGGGGTATTATCATCCGTCAATCCGTCGATGCTATTACTCCCCAATCGCGATCGGCCGGAGGCATCCGGGTACAAAAACTCGATGAGGACGATGCGATCGCTGCTGTCGCCCTAGTTCCCCCTAGTGATGCGGAGGAATCTGAAGATAGTTAGATTTGCTGGGAAGTGGGGAAGTGGGGAAATTGAACTAAAACCCCAAAACCCCAAAACCCCAAAACCCCAAAACCCCAAAACCTAAAACCTTCCTGCTGCCTTCGTTAAAATTTGGGGTTAAAACTGAAAAAAGTGCATTAATTGGGAGATTTCCTGAGCGTCTAAGGATAAACGCCCTTTAAAATCCACAATATTCTTAAATAATCCCTGTTCTTCTCTATTTTTAATAATGGCAGCCGCCAAATTATCGCTGATCAGGGGTAGGGTGGTTAACTGCTCGATCGAGGCGGTGTTAGGATTGATTTTAGGGGGTGCGAGGTGACTTTCGGGGCTATAATAGGCAAATTCTAGAATCGGTTCCCAAGCTTTCAATCTAGCCACAGGAACACTCAAAGCAGCCGCTAGATCTTCAAGACAAAGCAATTCTACCCCCATACCCAACAATTCCACCAACATCCGCGCTTGATGGATGGATATCCCCGGCAATCGCAGCCAATCATCCACACCCGCTTGACTGACATTAATTTTAATCCCCAATTGTGCCGCCATAGCGATCTCATCGAGGGAACGAAAGCGATAATAGGGATCATTGCTAATTTTGGCTTTTAAAGGGTTAAAAGTGCGTCCTAACCAGTTTTGCGGTGTCATTGTAGTAATTGTCGCCGTTTTTCTTCAAATTCGTACTCAGAAATTAATCCTTCTTGCCGGAGGCGCTCTAATTCCCTTAAAGCTGCCCCGATCGCCTCTACTTGTTTAGGCTCTAAACTGGGGACAGTGGCAGCAGCGGCAATGGGAAAATAGTTAGCTAAAAATTGGTTATCTTGGATTAAATACCACACCGCATCGATCGCGCAAGCCACCCGGGGAATCGGAGTTTGCCAAAGGAGAAGATAAATAATTCCCCAGAGAGGTTGACCGAGATAGAATTTATGAATACCGGCGATAGGAAAGGGTAAAGCGAGAATACTACCGATAAAAGCCAAAAAAATCGCTAATTTACGGCTTTTGGGCTTACTTAATAATTTTTCCACCAGAAGCATGACACCTGTTCGAGATTGATTTTAGCCTGATCTGAACCTTCTATTCTAAAATAAGTAGGGAGGCACAATTATTTGTAGGATGGGTTAGCGGTAGCGTAACCCATGCGGCCGTTGGGTTTCATGCTTCAACCCAACCTACGTTCATCTTATATTTAATTCCACTCACCCACTTACTCTTTGGTTCTAAGTAGGGAGACACAATTA
>NZ_JADBVM010000313.1:0-7616 GCF_020244875.1 Microcystis sp. M44BS1 | reverse complement strand
TGGAAGGAATTAACAATAAACTGAAGGTGATTAAAAGGAGAGGCTATGGATTTAGAAACTTTAAAAACTTTAGTATTAGATGTTTATTAAATTGGCATTTTGCTAGTTGATTTTACATGGTAAGTTCGGAAGAACCAAAAACTGTCAACGGTTGTTACTGGATCGGCAGCATTTCTCGCCCTTAGTAACTTTCCTGCTAATGCGGTCAGTGTCGTCCGAATTCCGCAGAGTTCCTTCACTCCTCAAGCAGGATTGATCACCTTTAGTGAATTTCCTTTGAATACGGTCAACCCTACTTATAATCCAGCGGATTACGGCGGCAGTCCCTTGACGGCACCAACTGTTACCTTTGGTGGCTTCTATCAAGGCCAGAGTTTGTCTGCTAACCCTGGAGTAGATTGCCCTGGTGGTGCTGCTACTGGCTGTGTTGTCGGTACGCCAACTGGTCCTCTATCGCTCGATCCGGCCTCCCCAAATACTTTCATCACCAATGATGGAGCAGCACCTAATAGCCCGGTGCTGTCGGGAACTCCCACATTTAACGGTCCTATAACGATTTTATTTGACAAAGACATGGCCGGCGTGGGGTTAGATGGCGGTTTCTTCAATGCTCCCAACTCAACTGCCATCACAGCCTTTGCCCGAAATGGCTCAGTTCTCGGTCAAGTATCCAATACTGGCTTGGGCATTGAGTTTCTGGGTTTAGTCACTAGCGATGGCAGTGCGGCAATTGCAGGTTTGCAGTTCAGTCTCATCGGTCCTGAGGTTGCTGGTTTTGCCATTGATAGCCTGCGCTTTGGACTTCCAGGGCAAGTTAACCCGCCACGAACAACACCCGAACCTGCTTCCGTTTTAGGCTTACTAACTCTTGGTGCTTTAGGTGCTGGTTCAGCCTTGAAGCGCAAATTAAAATAAAAAACTGGTAAATCTAGCTTTAAATTGGCAGCGATCGCACTATATTGATAAAGTGCGATCGCTTTTTTTGGGGCATTCCACATTTTTATTAATCTTTGTTAGAATGACGAGATGGATAATGGCTTTGAGTTGATTGGAGAACTAACCGAAATAGAGATTATCGCCGTCAACCTCTCTATTCGTGAACTCAGAAGGCTAAAAGCCCAGTTTGGGGGTCGTCGATGGCGGAAGCTAAAAGGAGTCGGCTTAGTTCAATTTCCTGATGGAGAAATCCACAAAGCTGAACTACACTGGTATGAGTCTCATGGTATTGGTCGGCGAAAAATGAAAGTTAAACGAGTTTTGGACTAAATATTTATGCAAACACCAGCATCTAACATTGAATTTGCTATCTGTATTACCGCTGAAGAAGGCGGAGATTTAGAGGTTTGTAAACTTTATCAAGTGTTACCTGATGCTAAAGCGCAAGAGGTGGGATGTTTGCGAGTGATTGATGAATCTGGCGAAGATTATTTGTATCCAGAAAATCATTTTGTCATAATAAAACTTCCTGAAACGGTACAAGTTCAGTTATTAGCAGTCCGCCCTTAAATAGCGAGTAAATTACCTGGGCGTTGCTGATAATAAACGACCTAAGCTGAAATACTGACATTAGAAGTGATCGCCCTCTATAAATTATCAATATAGCGCGATCGCTTTTTTGGGTTATAATAGTAGAAGTGTGAATGACTAAAGTAAAATTGAAAGTCTATCTTGATAGGAGTGTTCTCAACCGAATCTTTGACGATCAGACTCAAGCCAGAATCTATTTGGAGTCAATCTCGATGCAATTAATTTTCCTGCTGGTGGAGAATGAAACAATAGAAATTATCTCTTCTGATGCGCTAGTATATGAAAATCAGCGAAATCCTGACAGCAACCGCCGCACTTTTGTCGAGCTAGTCCTGCAACAAGCTAGGCACTTTCAACTGATTACGGAAGAGGTCTTAGCAAGATCGCAGCAAATCGAAACCTCTGCTAGAATTAAAGGAGTAGATGCTTTGCATATTGCTTGTGCCGAAGCTATAGAAGCAGACTACTTCATTACCTGCGAAGATCGAATGATTAAAAAATAGAGCGGCAGTCTTGCTGTTAAAACTCCTGGGGAGTTTGTCGCCATTATTTTCAACGATTGAATTGAGAAAAATTACTATGAAAGTTCCAACAGATTTGACGATTCCTGAGATTGAGGAAATTAGAAAAGAGGGAGTTAAAGCTCTCGTAGAGAGATTGGGAATTGCTAAAGCGGCCTTCTTTCTAAGAGAAACATCATCCCAACCTCTAAATTATTTAGAAATTAAAGATCAGTTATTTGGTGAAATGAAAGCAACGGATATTTACGCTCAAATTAAAGGCGGCTATGACAGAAATGATTGAGGAAATTTGTCAAAAAGTTAGACAAAACCAATTTGAATTTTCTCAACACGCTGTCAATCAAAGTATCCTGCGTCAGATCAGTGTTCAAGAATTACGGGAGGCGATGGAACAAAGCGAAATTATTGAAGATTATCCGGCTGATAAGTATGGTGCAAGCTGTTTACTTTTGGGATTTACTCTAATTAATAGAGCCTTACACATTCATTGTAGCTATCCCTCTCGCCCTTTGCTGAAAATTATTACCCTATATGAACCCGATCCAAATTTATGGATTGATTTTAAATCAAGGAGAACACCAGATGTCAACTAATTCTAGACAAGAAATCTTAATTGAACAAGAAGTTACCTATACCCTTGAAATCAATGGCAATTTTTTTATTATAGAAAATGTCCCCGCTAGAGTCTGTGTAGAAACGGGAGAGCGTTTTTTTGCACCAGAAACTGTCGAACGCTTGCAGGAAATTATCTGGGAAAATAAGCGACCAAAACGGGTAATTGAAACACCAGTATTTGACTTTGCTAGTTAGGGTTTAATAGAAAACTGGCAAATCGAGCAACAATTGAAGTCTTAAATTAGGGGCGATTTCGCTATGTTTGTAGAGTGCGATCGCTTTTTTTGGGGCATTCCACATTTTTATTAATCTTTGTTAGAATGATGAGATGGGTAATGGCTTTGAGTTGATTGGAGAACTAACCGAAATAGAGATGATCGCCGTCAACTTCCTTTTTACAATTCATTTGGAAACGTTATACAAGGTTGGGTTATGGTTCTAGTGGGGAATTGGCAATAGTTCAATGGTAACGGAACCGCCTTCAATCGCCTGAATTCGCAAATCATAGCCTCGCAACAACCCCATCCCAATTAAAGGCACTGTTTCGGATTTATTGATGTCGATTGTGCGATACTGACCGTCCCAAATTACCCTCGCAATATAAACTTCGAAAATACAATAACTGCCATCTCCCAATGTTGCGATATCACGCCCCTTCCAGGTTAAATTTAGAACCGCAATAATACTAGAAGGCAAGGTCAAAAATCCTGAAAAACCTGTATCAATTACTGCATCCACGAGTTGCATTTTAGCATCGTTTTTCACGACCACTGGAAGGATTGCCTCGCAACTCTGATTTACCGAGCCATACATCATAGAGTTTCTCTCAAACTCCGTGCGCCAAAATGATAGACTGCCCGATGCCCAATTCGGATAAACCAAGTCTGAGCATCGGGATATTTGGCCAGGAGATGCTCTGATGCGGTTACGATGTCATCAGCCACTTCAAAGGCTCCAGTTTCAATGTCGATAGCGACAATTTTACCATGATTGCCTTCCTCGACTTGAGAACGAATCTGAGATTCATAGAGGTGGTTGCCACGTCTAGCAAATTCTTCTTTGCTGTATCGGGGTTGTCGAAGTTTCATCGGTTTGATTTCGTTTAACTTTACGTTTCCATTTTAGCTGACATGACAACATCTTCTCTCACTCCTCTCTAATGCCTCGTATCGAACATTGAAGATTGATATCTTTGGTGCAATCCAGGCGGCTGATTTTGGCGAGGATTATTGGCAGCAATTGCGCCAGCAAAAATAAATTCGGAACGATTTTGCGCCATTTCAGAGATCAATCCAAATGTTAAGAATTGTACAACCCTCTTGTCATAAGGATTTTTATGTCATGAAACCTTAAATTTGGAATTGATGCAATTGCGCTCTCTTGATAGACGGCGATCGCTTTTTGTGGTTATAATAGTTAAAGACACGATAAATTGATTCAAGTCAAGCCCATGCCACTAACTCTTAATTTAACATCGGAAATCGAACAATATCTCAGCCAAAAAGCGACAGAGAAAGGTCTTTCTTTAGAAGCTTATGTCCTCAAGCTACTTAAAGATGCTATTTTAGAACAAGAAAAACAGACTAAACTGGTTAATTTACTTCAATCTTGGATTGATGAAGAAGATGAACAGGAACAACAAGAAACAGGTGAATATTTAATCGAAGCACTCGATCAAGATCGCTTATCGAAGCGTCCTTTATTTCCGGCTGAATTAAAGGGAGTAACTTGGTGAATAGAGTAGTTTTATTAGATACGGGAATTATCGGTTTAATTACTAATCCTAAGCGAGCGCCTGAAAGTCTAGCTTGTAATTGTTGGCTACAAACGCTAATTAAAGCAGGTATTAGGGTTATTCTTCCAGAAATTGCTGATTATGAGGTGCGTCGAGAGTTGTTACGCGCTAACAAGATTAAAGGAATTAAGCGCCTGGATGAGTTAGCTAACTTAATAGAATACCTAGCCATTACAACGGATGCAATGCGAAAAGCTGCTTTATTTTGGGCGCAGGCACGCCAACAAGGACAACCCACAGCAGGAGATAAAACAATTGATGGTGATATGATTTTAATTGCACAAGCTGTCAAGTTATCTGTGAAAAATCCGATAATTGCAACAACAAATGTAGGTCATTTATCCAAATTTGTCAGAGCAGATTTATGGCAAAATATTAGTTTTGATTGACATCTTTCTCAGAGGAACTTTATTGCAAGAGAAGTGACGCAAACCAAACGAGAAGGTTATGAACAGGGATAAGTCAGAAATGGAAGATGATTTGCAGAAATGTTTCCTGCTGCTGATGCGGCTAACGAAGCATTAAGATTTTTGCCCAGAGTAGTGCGAGATAACAAAACTCTTGCTTCTACAGTACAGGCTAACATGAATACTGAGTCCTGACAAGATGCAGTGCTGGCTTGAGTATTTATCTAAAATCCTTATTCATCCCCTAAATAAGCTTCAATCACCGCAGGATTCTCCCTGACTGTAGCTGGATCTCCCAAAGCGATTAACTTACCGAAATCTAACACGGCAATGCGATCGCATAATCCCATCACTAAAGGCACATGATGTTCGATTAACAGGACGGTTAGAGCTAAATTATCGCGAATTTGTCGAATTAGCTGACTTAATGACCCCTTTTCGCTGGGATTCATCCCGGCTGCCGGTTCATCAAGGAGTAATAACTGGGGTTGCAAAGCTAAAGCGCGGGCAATTTCCAAGCGTCTTTGATCACCATATGCTAAATTACGGGCTTTTCGATTGCTTTGGTCGGTTAATCCGACTAAATCTAATAATTCCCCCGCTCTTTTGTAGGTTTTTTCCTCCTCCCTTCTCGAAACTGGTAAACCCAAAATTCCCGTCCAAAGATTGGATCTATTGTGAATATGTCCAGCGATCGCTACATTTTCTAAAGCCGATAATTCGCCAAATAAGCGCAAATTCTGGAAAGTACGGGCAATTCCCGCCTGAGCAATCTGGTGAGGACGATAATTAGCCAGACTGCAGCCTTGATAAATCAAATCACCACTCGATAGGGGAATTAAACCAGTGATAAGATTAAATAAAGTCGTTTTTCCCGCCCCATTAGGTCCAATTAAGCCAAAAATCTCGTTTTTTTGTACCTGAAAGGAAACCCCATCGACAGCGACTAATCCCCCAAATCGACGGGTTGCCCCCCGCACTTCTAATAAATTTGCTTGCATCCTTGTTAATAGATTAAATTAGTCGATTTTACTCGATCAAGACGATTGCAAGTAAGCATTGCACCGACCAAAAAAAGATATTTCTCAGGAGATTTACCCTGAAAGAATCAGTTGTAAGGATTTACACAATCCTAACTGGATAAACAAGACGGCTCACCACTACTAGCGAATCAAAATGCGTCTTAGCTTACCCTAGGGCCGATCGAGCTTGATCAGATAATCTGCCACAGCTTGGTAAGCTGGTAGAGTGGTAGGGTCGTTGGCCGCATTAGCTGCTACGGGATAGGAAGCAAAACGAGCGATTACCATATCTGCACGGGGATCGATGTAGAGGGATTGACCGTGAACTCCCCGCGCCATAAAAGCACCATTCTCGTTGTGAGTAATCCACCACATACTGCGATAACTCCATCCCTTTAAGGCCGAGTATGACGCTCTCGCAAATACCCGTGGATCTCCCCCCTTGCCAATCTTGCGGATGACTTCTGGCGGCACTACTTGGCGATCGCCAACCTTGCCCTCGTCGAGGATCATTTGGCCGAAGCGCGCCAGGTCTCTTAAACCCGCATTTAAGCCGCCACCGGCGAAGGGAGTCCCGATCGAATCTACGGTAAAGTAAGCATCAATATCGGCACCGATTTGACTCCAAATTTTTTCCGAGAGAACTTCCGTCAGTGGTTGCCCCGTGACTCTAGCAATTAACCAACCAAGAACATCAGTATTAATAGTTTTATAGCCAAAACTCTGACCGTGTTCTCCTTTTTTTTGGACAGTTTGCAGGAATTGAAAATAAGTGCTAGGGCCCGTATAACCTTCTGGTTTCGGTAAAGGATTCCCGGCGGCCGCGTGTTGCCAGACCCCCGCCTTGGGATCGGCATAATCTTCACTATAATCTAGGGCCGTGGTCATATTGAGAACTTGACGCACCGTGGCATCGCCAAAGCCGCTTTTCGTCAGTTCGGGAATATAATCCCTAACCAGTTTATTTTCCTCTAATTTATTTTCGGCCACTAACATTTCTCCCAATAATCCCACAAAGGATTTAGTTAGGGACATGGCCCCATGACGTTCCACCTGGTTCAAACAGCCGAAAAACTTTTCATAAACCATTTGACCATGGTGCATCACCAGTATCCCATCGGTAAAGTTAGCTTCTAGGGATTGTTGCCAAGTCATCGTGTCCTTGGCCCCCCAGGGCAGAAAAGTCACGTTGTCAATATCTGATAATTCTTTTTTCACCAAAGGAACAGCTAGAGATAATCCCCGACTAACGGCTTTAGTGGGCATAAGCTGTTGAAAATGGCAAACACTCCAGCGCATTTGGGGAAATTGAAAATAACTACCGTTAGCAAAACGGATAATTTTATCGGGGGGGGGCGGCGAACCCTGCATCCAGCCTAAAATCCTTGGATCGGAGTTGGCTGCCGTCCAAGTTATCTTAGTCGCTGCCGTGGTTCTTTCCTCTGCGATCGCCTTGAGGGATAGATGCCAGCCGCTTGCCAGTACACAGGCACTAAAAAAAAATATTAAGAGAATTCGCCGGAGTTTCATGAAAAATCAGGGAAATTAGGAAAACTGACTAGATTTAGTCTCGGAATGAAAAGATAGTTCATCGAAAATTTGGGTCTGAAACCCCGTCGTTCTACGACGGCTTTACTGTTAAATATGAGCATCGTTTACGAAATATATGCTAAAATGTGAGGTATGGAAAAAGCCTATTCGTTTCGATTTTACCCCACACCCGAACAAG
>NZ_JADBVM010000312.1:0-6367 GCF_020244875.1 Microcystis sp. M44BS1 | reverse complement strand
TAGGGTCAATTCATGAACTATAGTAGGGTCAATTCATGAACTATAGTAGGGTCAATTCATGAACTATAGTAGGGTCAATTCATGAACTATAGTAGGGTCAATTCATGAACTATAGTAGGGTCAATTCATGAATTGACCCTACAGTCTGATTTAAGGGTTGTCATCGTCCTTTCTTATAGATGTCCATAATAGTCTGCCTTTAGAAACTTAGCATCCTAACTACAGTATCCTATCTTACCCTAATTACACCAGATATGTCAAGCAATTACACCAGATATGTCAACTATGTCAAATCAACATAAACGAGTCCTGACGGTACTTAATGGGTGCAATAGGTCAAATACCATCGACTTATCGACTTATTTGCTATTAAAAGGCTATTTTTCGCAAATTTTAACCAAAAAAATCTTAGGTTTTATTCATGATTAGGTACAACAGGGGGTATAATAGGGTATTTAGTAGGTGGTACTATATATACATATATGCAAGGCATAGCAATGGGTGTAATCTGGGTATATTGTGGGGTTTAATAGATACCACAGTGCTGAGTTCCTATGGTATGATAAGTAGTCATGCAAAATAAATTTCCTAGTGAAGACAGGCAAGAGGCAATAGGCAAAAGCTTTATCGAAATGTGTAATTAATTTTGCTTAGGTACTTACTTCCATCAACTTTTAGATAGATAAAAGTATGGCAGACACAACTAAACAAGTGAGTATGCTAGAATTGGAGTTAGAAGATGATCTAATCAGACAAATTGAAGATGTAGCTGATTCTGGTTGTTTTTCAAAAGATGAATTATTACAAAGTATTTTAGAAGCATGGAGACATCATCAAGCCTATATACATAGACTTGAAAATATGGTTCAAATAATCAATATTAAGTAATTCGATTTGAGGGTAATGTGGAATGATTACTATCAAATTATTATCTGCTTATTGTTTTGAGTTAACAAAAAATTTTATCACTATTTTCTTGAACAACAGTTTATACTAAATCTGGTTATTAAAGACTGATTATTTATTCCCCTTTTTGCATGAGTGCATGAGTAGAAAACGGGTTTCTCGGAGAAACCCGTTTTCTGTGCGTTACTCAACGGATTTAGTATTATTAAACTTTCATAACAAGTAACCCTGAGACAATTATCAGTTTTAGCAATTATTGAGATGTTAATTTATTGTAAGCAGAAATAATCTCCGCATTTTCCCAATCATCATCAAAAGGAAGCGCATCGGGATCTGACAAAGCATTAGCCTCGATTTCTGCATCGCTCATCGATTTAACTCGCTGCCAATCGGTTAAATCTTGCCTTTCCTCTTTTGTGTTAACAATCCCCATCTTGGGGGATACTCTCTTGATACTTTCTTCGCTCACGTTCGTTTGCTCTCCTAGCACTAATCAATCGGCAAGTTTCCCCTCTTATAGTATAGACAACATAACAGATTATCCCGTTTAATTGTCCCAGCAAACACATCCTTATTTCTTGGTAATCTTGGCGATTATCTTCTCTGATTAGACAGTGACCATCGAAAATAGGAGGAACAGCCGCAAAATCTATCCCATGCTTCTCTATATTAGAATATCTTTTAGACTGATCCCAGTCAAATTCTCTAAATTGCATAAATAAATCTCCAAAAATTGTCTTTGTAGAGAATTATTCCTATATCTCCTCCTTACCTATCGTTTTGAACGAACAAAAATTTTTATCACTATTTAAACTTCAATAATTTTTTGTTATATCGATAAATTACTAGCCCTAAACGCAGAAATTTTGAAAAAGCGAAGCCTCCGCTTCTACTATAATCAGAGAAGGGTAATTGAGACAATTTCTGCATCACCTTAAATAGCTCTTTAGGTTTTGCGTCCGAGAAAATTAATAATCTGGGGATTAATTTCTTTTGACCAATGTTCTTGGGGATAGTGTTTCGCTTCTGCGAGGGAGATTAATTCCACTCCTGATTTAGTGGCTAATTTTTCGACAGTGACAGAAGATAACCAAGGATCCCCCATTCCCCAGACAAAAAGGATAGGTTTTTCAAAGTTCTCTAAACCTGTCTCAATTTCTGCCATGGTTTTCGATAGGTTTAAATTGCGAATCGTGGCCACTAAAGCGCGACCCACTGCCGAAGTTTTTAGATAGGGTTGACGGAAAATAGCCAGATCTGCATCGCTAATCACAAAACCGCTACCAGTTTCTAAAGTACGATCGACTAATAAGGGGTCTTGAGTCGCCATATCTCCGAGGAAAGGTATCCCCCATTGTTTCATTATCCAGGGTAATTTAACATCACTAGAGAGGGGAGTATTTAAAACAATCAAGCGCTCAATTTTATCAGGATTTTCTAGGGCATATTGTAAACCGACGGAGGCTAAAAAACCCTGGACAATGAGGGAGATTTTCGGCAATTGGAGAGCTTGAATAAAATCGGCCAAAGCTTGACAAAAAGCGCTAGGTGTGTAGGCAAATTCTCTGGCATCGGGTTTAGCGGATAAACCGGAACCGATCCAATCGGGGGCAATGGCATTAATGTTATATTCTTCTAAACTGGTTAATAATTCCCGCCAAATATAGCCATGGGCGGGTAAACCATGGAGTAGGATCACGGGGGTTGTATCCGGTTGTTGAGCGGGGTTAACCTGTCGATAAAACCACTTGAGAGAGCCGACTTCGAGAAAACTTTCTAAAATAGCCATGGTTAATGGGGGATTAATAATCATTAACCATTGTCTAACGTCTAGGAACCGATCGCACCGGCAATTTTTGCACCCCGGCAGTTATAGGGAGCTTGCGTCGAGACTTTGTGCTTCTCCGGGGGTTAAGGGTAAATGAAGACCGCATTCTTGTTTTAAACCCTTGAAACGGGTGTCTCGTTCGTTGCTATCATCGGCGGTTAAAGGCCGACTGGAGTGCCAATCGCCGACGGAGACATAACCCAGATCAAAATAGGGATGGTAGGGAAGCTCGTATTTAGTCAGATACTCATAGATGGTTTTGGCATTCCAGTCAAGTATCGGTAATATTTTGTAACGTTCGCCCTGTTGATTGACCCATTGGAGAGTTTTGCGGTGGTCGGTTTGGTCGCGACGTAAACCCGCTAACCAAGCGGTGGCCTTTAATTCCTTCAGGGCCCGTTGCATCGGCTCCACCTTGCGGATTTTGTCGTAGAGATTGAGGGAGTCGATATCGTTATTTGACCACAGTTTACCGTGGATTGCTTCCATGCGGGCGGGACTGAGGGGAGATTGATAAACTTTCAGGTTTAAATGGAGGCGTTGGCTTAAGTCTTCGGCAAATTGATAGGTTTCTGGGGGAAGATAGCCGGTATCGATCCAAATGATGGGAATATCGGGGATAATTGCGGTGACGAGGTGCAACATCACCGCCGCCTGAATGCCGAAACTGGTACTCATCACCAAACCTTCCCCAAAGGTGGCCGCAGCCCAAGCGACGATTTCTGCGGCGTTAGCGGAGTCAAAACGTTGATTAATTCTGGCGAGGTCGAGGGATAGAGGGGAGGAAAAAGACCGGTCGGCAGTGGGGATGAAGGCGGTTTCTAGGGCCCGTGGATGAGGATTAAGCAAGTGTAAATCTGGCATTCTGGCTAAGATTTAAGATATTAGTAGCGGCGGATACTGATAGAGTCCAATCTATCCATTAGGGTTCGAGAATAGAGTCACCTCCATCTCCTCCCCTTGAGAAACGTGGGTGAGACTTTCGCCTCCGACGGCTCCTAGTTTAACTGCTTCATTGTTAGGGATACAGCTTGACAATCGAGGGCCGTTTTATCGAAAATTTGGGTTAAAACCCCGTCGTTTTACGGTTGAGAATCTATATACTGTACTTCTACTATATCTGATGGGGTGAAGTGTGGCCCACACTAGCGACACCCTCCTTTCTCAAAAATCTCTCTGGTTACACTAGGTTAAGCAAGATGGGGAGGAATTACCGCTAGTTTTTGCAGTTGTTTTTCAATATTGGCCTTTAATTGGGTCCGGGAGATTTCTTTTCCCGTTTGAGCAGTGTGTGCATTTTCCAGAAAAATAATACTATCTACTTTTTCTAGGGCAAATAATTGGAATAAAAGATGGGTTACGGGAATCAGGAGCGTTGATAGGGGTGAATTGGGGGTATTTTGAGCAGATATGGCCATTTTTTCCGTAGCAAAGGCATAGATTACCCTTTTCTCCTGTTGCGGCTGCCGCCGATGGGCTAAGGTGGTTAGTAACCAATCACCCTGGCTATTCTGCACCACATAGTATTGTAAATGTTTTAACTGTCTGGCCATGGCCGCGAGGACGGGATTAACCGCTTCTTCCATGACTACGGTGGCCAGTCCGTAATTGACCGCTTCTCGACTTAAAATATGCAGTTGTGCCTTTAATTTCATGGCTAATAATGTCTATAAACTAATCGATGGCGATGCCATTCATCCCTTGATTCAGCAACGCTATTTAAAATTGTCGTCGTGAAAAGATGAGGATGGAGATGCCCAATAATAGACCAGTGTAAACGAGACTGTAGAGGGCATTAGCGATTAAGACATCAGCACTAGGCAGCAAACCATAAACGGCCTCGTTTCTAAAATTTAATCTCTCTAAATCTGGGAGAATTAGATAAATATTTTTAGTGATAGCGAGGATATTGGGATTTTTGCTGATTATACCCAATTGGATCAGATCTTTGCTGATGTGACCCATGAGATAGACCCCAAAAGTCATTAACGTGGCTAAAATCGAACTGGTAAATACCCCAAAAGCGATCGCCACGGCTGCGATGAGAATTAATTCCAAACCGAGATAGAAAACCGAGACAATCAGGGGTAACGGTTGAAAAGATACTTTCATCCCCAGCAACATCAGCAAGTAAATCACCAACATTACCCCCAACATCACCGCTAAAACCCCGGACAAACCCAAGTGTTTACCGAGGATAAATTCGGCCCGACTCAGGGGTTTGGGAATCAAAACTAAAATAGTTCTCTTGTCAATTTCCTTATTAATTAGCCCTGTACCCACAAAAACCGCAACAATTACCCCTAATAACCCGATAGCGGCTAATCCCAAGTCAAGAAAGATTTTCTGATGGGTTCCCACCGCAATTTCCGGTAATAAACGCCAAGCGAAGGCCATCAACAAGGCAAAAAACCCGATAAAGTAAAGAATGCGATCGCGAATAACCTCGCGAAAACCATTAGCTGCGATCACCCAGATTCTCAGGATACTGATACCCATAGCCTTTCATCAAAATAATATCTGTCTTTCCTAGATTAAGAGATTGTTTCATCCCCTCATTATGCCCAATTATTAACTTCCCTATTTGATCAAGAATACACCAATCTATTACTTTTTTGCTGGCCCTGTGTAGGTAATTTTCTCCTCGACAGTTTCGTTTATGGCTTAGGAATATCAATTTTTGAGGTTTGAGGTTTTGGGTATGATTAGGTGTTGACAATCTCACCGTTAAGCCTACGACTTTGACTCTCCCCCGCTAACCGCTCGCGCGCTGTAGCGGGGGATTCTCGGTTCTTAGGCTTTTAACTAGATCGACCGGGTTTAACTGAACGACCCCCGTCAGACCGCCTCCGCAAGCGTTTTCTAACACGGTCAGCCCGACCGCGTTTTTTCCTCGGTTCTCGATTACCTTCGCTGATGCCTTATCTCTTGGTTCAATGTGGCCGCAAGAATCACACCGGTGAACTCTTTCGGATAACGACTTTTGGCTCTTCGTTACTCTTTATGCTAAATCAACAGACAAGATGCCAAGATAACATACTTCTAACCCAAAAATTCCGAAAGTTTCTAAAGCCATAGCCTCTTCGTTTTATTAGTTTAAGTTTATTGTTGATTCCCTCGACCACCCCATTCGTTGTCCTTTGCTCGAAATAACTAATTATTTCTCCAAACCAGTTTCGGATTGTTTGACAACTCTTGGTAAAAACACTGGAGGATTTTGCCAACCATTCTGAGATAGATAGCAGTCCTTCTGTCGGATTCTCTGAGGTTTCATAAATCTTTCTAAATTCTTCCTTTAACTCGTGCATCTTTTTCAAACTTGGTCAATTTTCTTTGATAGCTTCTAGTTTGATTTTTTGGGGTTCCGTTAAATCTTTTTCATTTTTTAACAAGCTATATTTACTTCGCTTTAAAACTTCTAGCTTCGCTTCTTTTTCCGCTTTCTGTTTTTTATTTTTCTGCGCTTCTACGGCTCTTTTTTCTGCTTTTCTTTGTTCGTCTAACTCTTGATTAATTTGTTTCATTACATGGAATCTATCGGCGACTACCTCGGCCGATGGCATCAATTCTTTCACCAAATTTTTATAGGGCAACCAAAGGTCTATGCTGACTTCTTCAATTTGCTCTAACACC